>CAZSTI010000004.1:0-51399 GCA_964609995.1 uncultured Muribaculaceae bacterium | reverse complement strand
TCGTGTCTCAGCGTCAGTAATGGCCCAGCAAATCGCCTTCGCCACTGATGTTCCTTCTAATATCTACGCATTTTACCGCTACACTAGAAATTCCATTTGCCTCTACCATACTCAAGTCTATCAGTTTATGAAACGAACTGGAGTTGAGCCCCAGGCTTTGATTTCATACTTAATAAACCGCCTACACACGCTTTACGCCCAATAAATCCGGATAACGCTCGCTCCCTATGTATTACCGCGGCTGCTGGCACATAGTTTGCCGGAGCTTTCTGGCATGGTACCGTCAGACCAAATTCATTTCCTAATTTGGCTGTTCTTCCCATACAACAGAGTTTTACGATCCAAAGGACCTTCATCACTCACGCGACATCGCTCGTTCAGGGTTTCCCCCATTGACGAATATTCCTAACTGCTGTCTCCCGTAGGAGTCTGGGCCGTGTCTCAGTCCCAGTGTGGCCGATCAACCTCTCAGTTCGGCTACGCATCGAAGTCTTGGTAGGCCATTACCCTACCAACTAACTAATACGCCGCAGGCTCATCTATCAGCAGTGCTTTAAAGGCACCTTTCAAAATAAAAAAATTATTTTTATTTATTATTTGGTATTAGCACAAGTTTCCCTGTGTTGTTCCAATCTGATAGGTAGATTACCCACGTGTTACTCACCCGTTCGCCACTAAGTAATGATCACATCCACAATTATGCAAGCACAATTGCTTCAGTGGATTACTTCGTTCGACTTGCATGTCTTAGGCATGCCGCCAGCGTTCATCCTGAGCTAGGATCAAACTCTCAAAAAAAAATAAATTCATAGAATTATTTTCGTTTTTAAATTAAAATCCTTAGCTACTCAAAATTGACATTTTGCTCAGTTTTCAAAGATCATTTCGCCTATTTTCTCAAGGCGTACACATAATATATCAAATAAAAAGTTGAATGTCAACAACTTTTTTCACAATTTATATGTTTTTTTACATTTTTTTATTTTCTAAGTATTTAAATTAAATTGTTTTCGCAAACAATTTAATTTAATTTATATTTTTCTAATTCTTTTTTATCAAATGGTCCTATTTTATTTACACACATATAGATAAGTTCATCCATAGCATCCTTAGTTATAATATCAATTTCAGTTGGATATCCCATTTCAATTTTATTATAATCATATTCTCCTTGATCTAATACACTATAATTTCCGTCAGGAAATACTCTTAAATCTAAATCATAATCAATATATTTAAGAGTTTTTTCTTCTATAACATAAGGTGATGCGATATTGCAATAATAAAACAACCCTTTATCTTTAAATTGAGAAATAATATTAAACCATTTATTTTTATAAAAAAATATTATAGCCGGTTCCTTAGTTTTCCATTTTCTACCATCAACCTCAGTAACTTTTACTTTATCGTTTTTTAGAATTAATTTGTCTTCATCTTCTTCTAAAACGATAGACTTCTCCCACTCTCTATACAATACACCATTATGTTTATAGGCGTGTATAGATAATACATCATTTTTTTTCATTAATACAATCCACCAATCTATGTTTCAATTATAAACATTTTATTATAATAATGCAATAAAAAAGAGGTTACTTTACAATAACCTCTAATGCTTTTTGTAATTGAGTATCTGTTTCTGGTTTAGTTGAATCATATTTATTATAATCCATATCAACGTCATATTTTGGTAAAACTCCTACTTTGTCTATTTCGTTTCCTTCCGGAGATAACCATTCTTGAGTTGTAATTTTTGCAAATCCTCCAGAAGTTGTATTTAATACTTGTTGAACAGTTCCTTTTCCAAAACTTTTTTTACCTACTAAAATTGCTTCATATTTTTCTGATAATGTAACTGCTAGTATTTCTGATGCCGAAGCACTTACTTCATTTATTAATACAACTACTTTATAATTCCTTTTTTCTGATGTAGTATCTAATTTGTTTACAGTCCCTTCTGCATCTCTTGTTTTATATAATATAGTGTTTTTTGGCAAAAATCTTTCTAATATATCAGTTACCGTAGTCAAATAACCACCCGAATTGTTTCTAACATCAATAATTAATGAGTTTATTTTTTGCTTTTCTAGTTTTTCTAATTCTTCAGTAAATTGCTCTTCAGTATTTGCAGCAAATATATCCAATTTTATATATCCAACATTTTTATTATTCTTTTTAAATATCTGACTTTCTACTGATTTTATAACTATATTGCCTGAAACAACAGTTTCTTTAAATGTTTCACCATTTCTTTCAATAGTTAATACAACTTCTTTTCCTAGGGTTCTTTTTATTTTTGATGCAGTTTCTTCAGCAGTAATTCCAGCTACCGGATTACCATCGACTTCTAAAATGTAATCTCCTTCTTTAATTTTACTTTTAGATGCTGGTGAACCTTCAAATATTCCAACTACTAAAATCTTTCCTGTTCCATCAGCCATTATCTCTAAACCAACACCCACATATTTTCCATTTAATCTATCATTAAAAGATGCTGCTTCTGAATTATCAAAATAAGATGAGTTTGGATCTCCCAATACGGACATCATGCCGTCTATAGCACCAGTTATTAAAGCATCTTTATCTACTACTTTATAATATTTAGTAATAATATCTTCATAAACCGAATTGACTTCAGATAAATCAGAATTATTCTCTGAATAACTATAGTTTGGTCCTTTTATATCTAACATAGTAAAAATAGCAGCTCCACCACTTACCATACCTACTACAGTAGATACTAACACAACAAACATTAATTCTATTAGTCTTGATTTATTCTCTTTACTCGTCATACAACTCCCTCATATCTTAATAATATAATATCATATTATTATAAAATATAAAATGATTTTTATTTTAAATTTTCTTTTATATACAACAAATTACCTTCAAAATAATATATATTCTTTCCTTTATTAATTTTAATTAAAGTAGCTTCTTTTACTTTTAAATCTTCAAATCTTTGAGCATCTTTATTAGTTGTTTTAGATAGTATTTTTTTATTAAATGGATTATTAATATTTACAGTATATAGCTTTAATTCTGTAGTACTTACTATTTGATTATAATAAGCGGCATCGTTTCCATCAAAATCGTAAAACAATACATAATACTCTTCATCATTTTGTTTAAATACTTGACTTGCTAATATTTCTTTATATTGAATAGTAGCCTCTTTATTTTCTGGTTCTTTATAATTTAACTTTCTAGATTTGTTTAGTATATAGTTTGTAAGCAAATAAAAACCAACAAAAAATAAAACAACAATTACTAAAGTAATAATGGTATTTTTTATAGATTGATTATATTCCAATGATTTTCTTAAATCTTTTTTTCTTTTATCTTCTTCTTTTTTTATTTGTTTTTTTGTTTTCATATTATCACCTTTCTAATTATACTATATTTTGCCTAATAAATATACAAAAAACAACATTATATGAGATCCAACAATTGTTAAACTAGAATAAACAGTTGTATTTTCAATATATTTGAAATTGTATTTTTTTAAAGAATAAGTATCGTTAATAACTCTAAGTCTTGCTTTTATTAGAGTAATTGTATATTTAATAATTTTATCAATCTTTTTTATTTTTCCTTTATTAATTTGTATATTTATTGAATGAATTGCTTCAACAAATACTATTGAAATGAAATGTATTAAAATAGTGAAAAAAATTAAAACTTTAGGGCTATAAAAATCAATTATATTTAACAAATCAAATACTCCTTTGTTTGTATCTGAAATTTTAGTAGTATATATATATGATGAATAATAAACTGAAAAGGCTAAGCTTTTTACTATTAAGAAATATAAATTCAAATTAAATAGCAAGATAATTACTAGTAGTATTGCATTTATAATAATACTTGGCAAGGATCTAAAAAAATAAAGTTTGAAAGGCACCTTAGAAATAACAACTAATATAAATGAGAATAAAAGCAAAATAATAGAAAAAATTATGTTATTAGTAGCAATACATAATATAGAAAACAATAATAGTGATAGTATTTTTATAAGAGGCTTAGTATCACTTAACATAGATGTTATATTATAATACTTTGCTATATTATCTTTATACATTTCGATACACCGCCTTAATTAATTCTCTTACATCATCATAATTTCCTAATTTAATGTTTTTTTCTTTTTGAACCAAATTGATAAAATCTAATATTTTGGGTTTCTCTATATTATTCTTACTTAATAAAGCATTTTTTTTATAAGCGTCCTCTTTACTGCCTTTATACAATATTTTTCCGTTATTAAGTATTACTAATTCTCCAACTATTTGATTCAATAAATTTATGTCATGACTAACAATAATAATAGTAATTTTATATTTGTTATTTATTTTCTTCAACATTTTAATTAGTTTTTCTTTATTAAATTTATCCAATCCAATACCAGGTTCATCTAATATTAGGATTTTGGGAGCATATGTTAAAGCCTCTACAATCGATATTAATCTTTTGTCACTAAAGCTTAATTCTTTTATTTTTTTATTCAAATATTCTTCAGATAATTCTAACATACTTAGTGCGCATAATTTTTTATAAATATTATTTTCAACTATATACCCTAATTCTTTGTCAACTGAATCTTCTATTAAATAATCTTCGCTAAATTGAGTTACATATCCAATGTTTATATCTTCATATAATCTTGAATTGCTATTTACTATTTTATGATCAATAAATATATTACCAGAAGTTGGTTTTAAAACTCCTTTAATTAGTTGAATTAAAGTGGTTTTTCCGCTTCCTGATTTTCCTGTAATTCCATAAATCTTTCCTTTTTCAATAATCAAATTAATATTGTTAAGCACTCGTTCTTCATTAACTAAACCAACATTATAATAAAATGAAACATCCTTAAATTCTATTTCCATATATCATTCACCAACGTTTCTTCATCAAAATATATATCATCAATTAAACCATATAATTTTAATTTACTAGATAAATCTACAATAAATGGAATTTCTATTCCGATTCTATTTATCATTGTATCGTTCTTCATTACCTCTTTGGGTTTACCATCTAAAATTACTTTTCCCTTATTTATTACAATCAATCTATTAGATCCAAAAGACTCTTCCAAGTCATCAGTAAAATTAATTATTGTCATATTATTATCTTTTTTATATCTTTTTATTACTCTAATTAAATCTTGTTTATCTTTTTCACTTATCATCGAAAATGCATCATCCATTATAAGTATTTTGGGGTTATAAATTAATATTAATCCCAAAGATACTCTTTGTAATTCTCCGCCACTTAATGTCATCGGATCTTTATCAAGTAGTTTTTCTAATTTTAATAAATCTATAATATCTTCAATTTTGTCTTCAAGGTCCTTTTTAGATAAATTAGAATAATTATAAGACAATAAAAGCTCGTCTTTTACTTTATTAGTAATAAAATTTTTCCTTGGATTATCAAATAAAATGCCAATATCTTTTTTTCTATCTTTTATATTATAATATTTAATATTATTATTCTTAATTAAACCAGATAACAAATATACTAATGTTGATTTACCTGATGAATTTGGTCCAACAATAGTAGTCCAACTACCGTCTTCAATATTAATAGAAAAATTTTCAAAAATAGTTTTATTTTTGTAAGAAAAATTGAGGTTGTTAATTGAAATAACATTATTCATCAAAATACCCCCATTAATAATAGTATATTATACATAAAAAAACAAAAAAAGACTACTTATTTATCTTTTTTTGTTTTGAATATTATACGTTGTTTTCAATAATGCTTTTGTTGGTAAGAATTTGGAAAAAAATAACGCCATTTTCATATAAACTGTTGGAATAATAATCAATTTCTTTTTAAACATGTTTTTTACAGCATAGTCCGCAACATATTTACTAGATACTGATTTTATTGCAAACTTAACATTTGCAACTTTATTAAAATTTGTATCTACTGGTCCAGGACATAATACAGATATTCCAATATTAGATTTTTCTCTCCTTAATTCTTCATATATAGCGGTTGTTAATCTTAACACATACGCCTTAGTACTATAATAAGTTGCCATTAATGGTCCTGACTGAAATGCCGCAGAGGATGACACATTTAAAATATAACCAAAATTTTTTAATCTAAAATTATTTAAAAATAATTTAGTTAATACATGCACTGCGTTAATATTTAAATTAATCATTTCCATTTCTCTATCTAATGAAGAATTAAAAAATTCCCCGTGCATTCCAAAACCCGCATTGTTTACTAAAATATCAATTTCTTCATCTTTAGTTTTTTCGTACAATTTATATACCTCATTAATATTAGATAAATCACAAGAAATAAATTTTACTTTAGTTTTAAACTTTTTAAGCAAATTATCGTCAATTGTCTTTGACACTAATATCAAATCAAATCCTCTTTCAGATAAATTAAATGCAATATCTTTTCCTATTCCGGAAGAAGCTCCGGTTATTAATGCTTTCATAATACTCCTTTATACTATTATATATCATATTTATTAATCATAAAAGAAAAACGACATTATGTCGTTTTATACTAATTTGATGAGTACCAATAAGGCACCATCTCCTTTTCTTTCATCTAACTTCAATATAGAAGTATAGCCACCTTTTCTATCTTCATAGCGCTTAGCTAATTCAAATACTTTTTTTGTAGCTTCATTATCGTTATTAAAAAAAGCTAGTATTTTTCTTCTATTTACTAAAGTTTCTTTTTTAGCATAAGTAATCATTCTATCTAAAAATTTTCTTACTTCTTTTGCTCTTGTTTCAGTAGTTGTTATACTTTCATTCATAACTAAATCAATAGTCATATTTGATAGCATTGATTTTCTGTGTTTAGTTTTAACTCCTAATTTTCTATATGCCATATTTTTTCTCCTTAATCCTCATTTTTGAAAGATAGACCCATTTCTTTAACTTTCTCTATTACTTCTTTTAAAGATTTCTTTCCAAGATTTCTTATTTTTGACATTTCATCTTCTGTATAATTTACTAAATCTTGAACTGTATAAATATTAGATCTCTTCAAACAATTATAAGCTCTAACTGACAATTCTAAATCATCTATTGTTGCTTTTAACAACTTTTGTTTTGGATCTTCATTTTTTTGTTTCATTAACCCTTTTACTGATTCAGTAAATTCAGGATTATCAATATAATCAAGTTGAACCATTAATATACTTGCAGCTTCACTTAAAGCTTCTTGAGGTAATACTGACCCATTTGTCCATATTTCTATAATTAGTTTATCATAGTTATTATTATGGCCAACACGAGCTTTCTCAACATCATAGTTAACTCTTTCGATTGGAGAATAAATAGCATCTATTGCTATAACTCCTATTTCATCATTATTCAATATTCTTTTTACTTCTTCAGCAACTACGTATCCTTTACCTCTTCCAACTGTTACTTCCATATCAAGTTTTCCGCCTTTAGCTAAAGTACAGATAACCAAATCAGGATTTTTTACTTCAATTGAAGGTTCTTTTGCTAAAAAAGATGCAGTTAATTGGCCTTCTCCTCTAGCACTTAATTTTATTGTAACTTGTTCTTCAGTATTCTTTTTTAATACTACTTTTTTTAAATTAATAACTATAGTAGTTACATCTTCTATAACACCTTTTATTGTTTGAAATTCATGCATTACCCCATCAATTTTAACGCTTGTTATTGCATCACCAGGTAACGAAGATAACAATACTCTTCTAAGGGCATTACCAAGAGTTCTTCCAAATCCTTGTTCTAATGGTTCTAATTCAAATTTACCATAATTATTATTTGAAATAAATTCAGTCATTCTATATTCTGGTTTTTCAAATACTAAATGTGCATTATTATCAACACCGTATTCCATATTTGTAGTTACTTCAAATGATGTATTTTCGATTTTTTCTTCAACATTCTTTTCTACTTTTTTAGCCATAATATTCACTCCTTTTCTTTTATCCACGAGGGCGTTTTGGTGGACGGCAACCATTGTGAGGGATAGGCGTTACATCACTCAATGCTGTAATTTCTAATCCTCCTGATATTAATGAACGCAATGCTGTATCTCTAGATGGAGCCACTCCATTTATATTTACTTCTACACTTCTCATGCCTAAATCATATGCTGCTTTAGCTGCACTTTCTGCTGCCAATCCTGCTGCATAAGGAGTCTTTTTCTTAGAACCTTTATAACCTAAAGTCCCAGCTGAAGCCCAACTTACCGCATTTCCTTCTTTATCTGTAATAGTAACTATTGTATTATTATAAGATACTCTTATATTAGCTATACCTTCAGGAACATTCTTTTTTACTTTTCTTTTTCTTGCTTTATATGCCATAATATAACCTCCTTACTATACTTTCTTCTTATTAGCAACTGTTTTTCCACGGCCTTTGCGTGTACGAGCGTTTCTATTTGTTCTTTGACCTCTAACAGGAAGCCCTTTACGATGACGAACTCCTTGGTATGAACCAATTTCCATTTTTGTTTTTACGTTTATGCTTACTTCTCTACGAAGATCTCCCTCAGTTAAATGCTTTGACATTTCATCACGAATTGCAACTATTTCATCTTCATTTAAATCTTTAGCTTTCTTATTTAAATCTACATTTACTTTTGTAAGAATTTCTTTTGATAAAGATCTTCCTATTCCAAAAATATAAGTAAGCGCTATTTCTACTCTCTTTTCGTTTGGTATATCTACACCTTTTATACGTACCATTTATTCCTCCTATTAACCTTGTCTTTGTTTGTGTTTTGGATTTTCGCAAATAACCATAACCACACCTTTTCTTTTTACTATTTTACATTTTGGACAAATCTTTTTTACAGATGGTCTTACTTTCATTTTTTCCTCCTATTAATTTCTAAATATTATACGACCATGAGTCAAATCAAATGGAGATAATTCAATTTTTACATTGTCTCCTCTTTGAACGCGAATAAAATTCATTCTCATTTTGCCGCCTATATATGCTGTAACAATGTGACCGTTTTCTAATTCCACTTTAAATTGACCAGATGGCAATAAATCTAATACTTTACCATTCATTTCAATTGAATCTTTATTCGACAATAATCTCACCTCTTCGTTAATATATTATAACCTTCTTTGGTTACTAAAACTGTATGTTCGAAATGTGCTGATGGACTACCATCTTGAGTTTTTATAGTCCAATCATCTTCTTCTAAAAATATTTCTTCACCTTTTAGGTTTAACATTGGTTCTATTGCGATAACCATTCCTGGTTTTAACATAGGACCAATCCCTTTCTTTCCGTAATTTGGAATATTTGGATCTTCGTGTATCTTTATTCCTACTCCATGACCCACTAATTCTCTTACTATTCCTAATTTATATTTTTTTGCATTACATTCAATAGCGTTACTTATATCCCCAATTCTATTATTTGGTTTTACTTGTTCAATACCTTTATATAAACTCTCTTCAGTATGCTCAATTAGATATTTTTTTTCTTTATCTATATTACCTACAGGATACGTTTTTGCCATATCACCATAATAGCCTTTATAAGATACTGATAAATCTATTGAAATTATATCACCATTTTTTAGAATATAATCATTAGGAATACCGTGAACAACCGCATCATTTACTGAAGCACAAATTGTATTTGGATATCCCTCGTAGTTTTTTAAAGCAGGTATACAACCAATTTTATGTATATACTCTTCTGCTAAAGCATCTAGCTTTATTGTAGTAATACCTGGTTTAATAAACTCCTCTAAATACTCTAATGTCTCTCTTGTTTTATTGCAAGCTTCTTTTATTAATTCTATTTCTCTATCGGATTTTATTATTATCATTTTAACTCTCTAATAATATTTTCTATTAACTCAAACGTTTCTTCTTGAGTTTTTTGACATTTAACTGTTTTTAATAATCCTCTATTATTATAAAAATCAATTAATGGTTGTGTTTTTTCTAGATAAGTATTAAATCTTTTTGTAAATGTTTCTTCATTATCGTCATCTCTTTTTATTAAAAGCGAATCACATTTATTGCAATGATTTTCAACCTTAAACGTATCTCTATATATATTATATATTTCACCACATTTTGAACAAGTTAATCTTCCTAATACTCTTTTCATTGCTACATCTTTTTCTATATCTAAATATATAACAGTATTTACTTTTTGATTAAATTTATTAAGAATATTATCAACTTCCATAGCTTGATTTAAAGTTCTAGGGAAACCATCAAATATGTGACCCTTATTTGAATTAAGATCTTTAATTTTGTTTTCTAACAATGTATAAACAATTTCATCAGAAATTAATTCTCCTCTTGATATTTTATCTGCTATATCCTTATCTTTAACAGCAACTTCTCTTAGTAAATCACCAGTTGAAATGTGAGATAATCCATATTTTTCTTTAAGTGTGGCTGAATGAGTTCCTTTTCCAGCTGCAGGGGGCGCAATTAATATTATATTTATCATTTATTATAACTCCTTTTATAACTTCTCTCTACTAATGAGTTTTCAATTTGATTATATAATTCTAAAGCAACACCAACTACTATCAATAAACCTGTTCCTCCAACTGTTACACTAGCTGGTAATTTAGATAAATTTGTAAATATTATCGGTAATCCAGCAATTACTACTAAGAACAATGCTCCAATTACGGTAATCCTTACTAAAACATATTTTATATATTTAGTAGTATCATTACCGGGTTTTGTTCCGGGTATATATCCTCCTCTTTTATTTAAATCTGAAGATAATTCTTTTGGATTTAAATTCATAAGAATATATACGAATGTAAATAATAAAATCATTAATAAATAAAATGCTAAACCAGCAGGCGTATTATAATTTAAAAAATTATCTACAAAATTTGAAAAACCTTTATTATTAATAAATTGTGCTAATGCTGTAGGTAAAGATATAAACATAGATGCAAATATTACTGGCATAACTCCAGCTGAATTAATCTTAATTGGCATATATGTTTGTTGTCCACCATATGAACTCGTAGTTCTGTTAGCATATTGAATAGGTATTCTTCTTTCAGCTTGTTGCATATATATAATCGCAATTATTATTCCTAAATATATTAATATAAAAACAATGAAAGAGATTACACCTAATATTGCCTTTGTACCATCTCCAAAGTTTACTAATTCAGTAAATGCTGTTCCTATCATGTTAGGCAAAGATGAAATAATACCAGACATAATTAATAAAGATACTCCATTACCAATACCCTTTTGAGTAATTTGGTCACTTAACCAAAGAACAAATGCTGTTCCTGCAGTTAATATAATTGTAATTCTTAAATAGTCCATTGGTGTTCCATTTTGACCAAAGAAAGTAAATGAAAATACATATCCTTGGAAAAACGCAATAACAATTCCTAAGTATCTATTAATTTGATTAATTTTTCTTCTTCCTGTTGCTCCTTGACTTTTTAATTCAGAAAAGTATGGAATAATATCCATTTGTAATATTTGTGTAATTATGGATGCACTAATATATGGGGATATTCCAAGAGCAAAGATAGAAAATCTTTCTATTGCTCCTCCTCCCATTGCATTCATAAGTTCAAGAAAACCCAAATCTCTTACAATTGCTTGAGTTCCAGGAACAGGTATTACAGTTCCAAACTTAAATACCAATAATATGCCTAAAGTAAATAAAATTTTTCTTCGCAAATCTTTATTTTGAGGAGCGAATATTTGCTTAATTACTTTTAACAAATTAAATCACCTCTACTTTTCCACCTTTTGATTCTATCTTTTCTTTTGCAGATTTAGTAAAACTATTTGCTTTAACATTTAATTTTTTTTCTAATACACCATTTCCTAGAATTTTAACTCCATCTAATTGTTTTTTTAAAATTCCTGTATCTTTAAGAATTTCTGGAGTTACTTCAACTCCTTCTTCAAATACATTTAAATCTTCTACATTTATAACTGAGTATTTAGTTTTAAATTCATAATTGCTAAATCCTCTTTTTGGAATTCTTTTGAATAAAGGTAATTGTCCACCTTCAAATCCGGGCTTTCTACTATAACCACTTCTAGCTTTTTGTCCCTTATGACCTTTACCACTTGTTTTTCCGTTGCCGCTTCCAGTACCTCTACCAACTCTATTTCTAGTTTTTTTAGAGCCTTCTGCATAATTTAATTTATCTAATTTCATTATCTATACATCTCCTCTACTGTTTTTCCCCTTAGCTTTGCAACATCTTCAATTGATTTTTGCATTGTTAAAGCTTGCATAGTTGCTCTTGCAGTATTTATTTTAGTACTAGATCCTAATGATTTAGATACAACATCTTTAACTCCAGCCAATTCTAATACAGCTCTTACTGGTCCACCAGCAATAATTCCTGTACCACTCTTAGCAGGCTTAATTAATACTTTAGTCGCTCCACTTGTTCCTATTGCTTCATGAGAAATCGTTCTCTCATCAACCAAAGGAATCCTCTTTACATTTTTATTTGCTGATTGAGTTGCTTTTTTGATAGCATCTTGTACTTCGTTTGCTTTACCAGAACCAAGTCCTACTCTACCTTTTCTATCTCCAACGGCTACTGTTGCTGCAAATCTAAAATGACGACCAGCCTTTGTTACTTTTGTAACACGATTAACTGATACAACAATTTCCTCAAATTCTTTATTTTGTGGTTCTCTAGTTCTTTTATTATCCATTGTTCCTCCTTAGAATTCCAATCCGTTTTCACGAGCAGATTCTGCTAAAGCTTTCACTGCTCCATGATATAAGTATCCACCTCTATCAAATACAACTTTTGTAATCTTAGCTTTTATTGCTTTTTTAGCAATATCTTCTCCAACCAATTTAGCAATTTCAATAGTGGTTTTTTCTTTAGTATTTAAAGTTTTATCCAATGAAGATGAACTTACTAAAGTATTACCTTCAATATCATCAATTATTTGAACATAAATTTGTTTATTAGATTTAAATACATTTAATCTAGGCATTTCATTAGTGCCTGACAAAGTTTTTCTAATGCGTTCATGTCTTGCTATTCTAGCTTCATTACGAGATATTTTTTTTATCATAAATAACTCTCCTTTTTAAATTATTTTGAGGCTTTCTTTCCCTCTTTTATTTTAATGTGTTCTCCAACATATCTAATGCCTTTTCCTTTATATGGTTCTGGTTCTTTAACTTTTCTAACTACTGCTGAAAATTCTCCAACCAATTCTTTATCAATACCACTAATGGTTAATTCAGTATTGCTTGGTGACTCAACAACAATCCCTTTTGGAATATCAAGTTTAACTTGATGTGAAAACCCAGCATTAATGTTTAATGTGTTTCCTTGTAATTGGAAACGATATCCCACACCATGAATTTCCAACTTCTTTGTATATCCTTCTGTAACACCTTCTATCATGTTTTCAATATGAGAATTCAATGTTCCTTGAAGAACCCCAGCTTCTTTGTCTTTATTGTCTTTAATTTTTACTGTTATTTCCTTATCTTCTACATTAACAATTACATTTTTTGGTACTTTTCTAGTTAATTCACCCTTAGGACCTTTAACAGTAATTAAATCATTTAATACTTCAACATTGACTTTTTCTGGCATTGTCAATTTTCTATCTCCTATACGACTCATAATTTACCTCCTATGTAATTATTACCAAATATAAGCCAATACTTCTCCACCCAAACTATTTCTTTTTGCATCTTTGTTTGTCATTAATCCTTTTGGTGTAGATAATATTGCAATTCCAAATCCATTTAATACAGTAGGAATTTCTTCAACTTTTGCATATACTCTCATTCCTGGTTTTGAAATTCTTTTTAATCCAGTGATTACTCTTTCTTTTTTAGGACCATATTTAAGATTAATCAATATTGATTGATTATTTTCTTTATCTTCCAACTTATAATCTACTATGAAACCTTCGTCTTTTAATATACGAGCTATTTCTAGTTTTATTTTAGAAGATGGTACTTCAACTTCTTTATATTTCATTTGATTTGCATTACGTATTCTAGTAAGCATATCAGCTATTGGATCAGTTACTATCATCTTAATCCTCCTCTCAAATTACCAACTTGATTTTTTTACGCCTGGTATTTGGCCTTTATATGCTAATTCTCTAAAACATATACGACATACACCAAATTTTCTCATTACAGCATGTGGTCTACCACAAATTGTGCAACGAGTATATTCACGTACTTTGTATTTTTGGGGTCTCTTTGATCTTACAATTATACTTTTCTTTGCCATTGTTCCTCCCTATTTTCTAAATGGGAATCCCAACCCACTTAATAACTCTAACGCTTCTTCATTTGTTTTTGCTGTTGTAACAACACTAACATCCATTCCACGTATTTTAGCAACATTATCATATACTATTTCTGAAAATATTAATTGCTCTTTTAATCCAATAGAGTAATTACCTCTTCCATCAAATGATTTAGGAGATAGGCCTCTAAAGTCTCTTACTCTAGGTAGAGCGATTCTAATAAATTTTTCTAAAAATATATACATATTTTCACCACGTAATGTAACTTTACATCCAATTTCGTTACCTTCTCTTAAGCCGAAACCAGCAATTGATTTTTTAGCTTTTGTTACAATTGGTTTTGCTCCTGTTATTAATTCTAAATCTTTTAATGCAGCTTCTAATAACTTACTATTAGTTTTAGAATCTCCAACTCCCATATTAATGACAACTTTTTCTAACTTAGGTGCTTGCATAATTGATTTATAGTTGTATTTTTTCATTAAACTTGGAACTACTTCTTTTAAATATTTTTCTTTTAGGTGGTTCATAATACCCTCCTTCTATTTGTCATTCTTTTTGTTAGCTTTTTTACTAACTTTTTTTTCTATTTGAGTTTTTACTTTTACTTCTTCTTTTTTTACAGTTACTTTTTTTTCTGCAACCTTTGTTTCTTCTGTTCTTTTTCTAGTTCCTTTTCCCGTTTTAGAGTCAACTAACATTACATTAGAAATATGAATTGGTGCTTCAAATTCAAGAATTCCACCAGTTTGATCTTTTCCACCTGGTTTCTTATGTTTTTTAACTAAATTAATACCTTCAACAATAACTTTGTTTTCTTTAGAAAATACTTTATTTAATTTTCCAACTTTTCCTTTATTTGAACCTGCATTGACTATTACTTTATCTCCTACTTTTAATTTCATATTATCCTCCTTATAAAACTTCATTTGCTAGTGATACTATCTTCATATAATCTCTTTCACGAAGTTCACGAGCAACAGGACCTAGTACACGTGTTCCAACAGGAGTTTTATCATCTTTTATTAAAACACATGCATTATCATCAAATTTTATATAAGAACCATCTTCTCTTTTTATATTAGATCTTGTTCTTACTATTACTGCTTTTACGACTTTTTTAGCTTTTACAGTGCCATTAGGAGTAGCTTTTTTAACTGTCCCTACTACTACATCTCCAATTCCACCAGCTTTTACTCTGCTTCCACCAAGCACTCTAATTACCATTAACTCACGAGCACCCGAATTGTCCGCAACTTTTAAACGAGTTTGTTGTTGAATCATAATTTATTCCTCCTTTATTTTTATAGGCTATAAAATTACTGCTTCTTTTACTATTTCAACAAGAGTAAATCTTTTAGTCTTAGATATTGGTCTAGTTTCAACTATTTTTACAACATCTCCAACTTTAGCTTTATTACTTTCATCGTGAGCAGCATATTTTTTTGAATTTTTTACACGTTTACCATATAATGGATGCCTTGTATAATTTTCTACTAAAACTGTTATAGTTTTATTGTTTTTTGTACTAACAACAGTACCAACAATTTCGTGTTTAATTTTTTCCATTTGGCCTCCTATTTTTTCCCTAATTCGCGTTCGCGAAGTATAGTCTTCATTCTTGCAACTTCTTTTCTTAATGTATTTATTCTTGATGGTTTTTCAAGATTTCCAGTTGCTTGTTCAAAACGCAAATTAAATAATTCTTCTTTATTTGATTCTATTTTTTTCATTATATCTTCAGTGGTCATTTTAACTATTTCTTTATTCTTCATTATTATCACCACTCTCTTTCTTCACAAACTTACATTTTATAGGAAGTTTGTGCATTGCCAAGCGTAATGCTTCTTTTGCAACACTTTCAGTCACTTCAGATACTTCAAACATTATTTTGCCTTCTTTTACTACTGCTACCCAAGCTTCTGGAGCTCCTTTTCCTTTTCCTTGACGAGTTTCAAGAGGTTTTTTTGTTAATGACAAGTGTGGAAATATATTAACAAATACTTTTCCTCCACGTTTCATATAACGAGTCATAGCTACTCTAGCAGCCTCTATTTGTTGTTGAGTAATCCAAGCTCCCTCTAAAGCTTGAAGGCCATAATCTCCCAAATTTAATTCTTTATTACCTTTTGTTTTACCTTCATAAGATAAACGATGAGGTCTACGATATTTAGTTCTTTTTGGTATCAAAGCCATTTTCATTACCTCCCTTGTTTTTCTTTGTAGGAAGTATTTCACCTTTATAAATCCAAACCTTAACTCCGATTTTTCCAAATGTTGTATTTGCTTCACTAGTAGCATAATCAATATCTGCTCTTATAGTATGAAGAGGAGTAGTTCCTTCAGAATAACCTTCACTACGAGCCATTTCGGCTCCACCCAATCTACCTGATACTTTTGTTTTTATACCTAATGCTCCAGCTTTCATTGTATTTCTAATTGCACGTTTTTGAGCAACACGGAATGAAGCTCTATTTTCAATTTGATTAGCAATACTATCCGCAACAATTTTAGCATGTAAATCAGGATTTTTTATTTCAACAATAGATATTTGTATATTTTCATCAACTAATTTAGATAAATCCTTTTTTAATTTCTCTATTTCTTCTCCACCATGGCCTATTATTACACCAGGTTTAGCAGTATATATAGTAACTTCAGTGTTCTTTTTATTTCTTTCAATCACTACATTTGAAACAGATGAATTAGCAAGTTTCTTATCTAAAAACTTACGAATTTTACTATCGTTTTCCAAATATTTTTTAAAATCTTTATTTGATGCGTACCATTTTGCATTCCAGTCTTTATTAATTCCTGTTCTAAATGCAATTGGACTAACTTTTTGTCCCACGATTACACCTCCTTAGTCTCTTTCCGAAACCATTACTGTTAAATGGCATGTTCTATGGTCTTTTCTTCCGATATGACCTCTAGAATCAAACATACCTCTTTTTATAATGGATCCTTCATCTACATATGCTTTTGAAACATATAATTTTTCTTCATTTAATTTATGGTTATTTAGTGCATTTGCTTTTGCAGAATCAAGTACTTTAATAATTAATCTAGATGATTTGTTATTAATATTACTTAATATTGCATGAGCATCCACTACTACTTTACCACGAATCAAATTCATAACTAAACGAGCTTTATCCGCAGAAATTCTAACATCTTTTGCTACTGCTTTAACTTCCATATTTAGTTTCCTCCCTTAAAGAATTATTTTACTTCTTTCTTTTCTCCCGTATGACCAACGAATTTACGTGTCATAGAAAATTCACCTAATTTATGTCCTACCATATCTTCAGTAACATAAACAGGAATGAATTCTTTACCGTTATGTACTGCGAATGTGTGTCCCACAAATTCAGGATAAATTGTAGAACGACGAGACCATGTTTTTAAAACTTCTTTTTTTTCATTTGCATTTAAATCGTTAACTCTTTTCATTAATCTTTCAAATACATAAGGTTTCTTTTTTAAACTTCTTGCCATTATTATCTATCCTTTCTATTTTCCACGACGTTTTACAATAAACTTGTTAGTTGTCTTTTTCTTTTTTCTTGTTTTATAACCAAGTGCTGGTTTACCCCAAGGAGTCATTGGACCACTTCTACCTACTGGAGATTTACCTTCTCCACCACCATGAGGGTGATCATTTGGATTCATTACTGATCCACGAACTGTAGGTCTTATTCCCATGTGACGTTTACGTCCAGCTTTTCCAAGTTTTAATAACTCTCTATCTTGATTTCCAACCACACCAACTGTTGCTCTACAAGAACCTAATATTTTTCTTGTTTCACCACTTTTTAATCTTACTAATACATAATTACCTTCTCTACCAAGAATTTGAGCACTTGAACCCGCGCTTCTTGCTAATTGTCCACCTTTTAACGGTTTTAATTCTATATTATGTACGTATGTACCTACTGCAATATTTCCAATTGGTAATGAATTTCCAATTTTAATATCAGCACTATTGGAACTAATTACTTTGTCTCCAACTTTTAAATCTAATGGCGCTAAAATATATCTTTTTTCGCCATCAGCATATGTTATAAGAGCTATATTACATGTTCTATTTGGATCATATTCAATAGCAGAAACAGTTCCTTCTACATCGTATTTGTTTCTCTTAAAATCAATAATACGATATCTTCTTTTTGCACCACCACCATGATGTCTTACAGTAATTTTTCCTTGATTATTTCTTCCTCCTGTTTTAACTATTGTTTTAGTTAATTTCTTTTCAGGAGCTTTTTTAGTCAAATCAGAATTAATCAATGTATTCATATTTCTACTTGCATTTGTAAGTGGTCTATATGTTTTTACTGGCATGTTAATATCCTCCTTTATAAATCAATCTTATTATTTGGAGCTAAAGTTATTATTGCTTTCTTATATTGATTAGTAAAACCAGAATAACGTCCAACTCTTTTTTTCTTTGGAACAACATTTATTGTATTTACTTTTTCAACTTTAACTTTAAATATTTTTTCGATTGCTTGTTTAATTTGAGTTTTATTTGCTTTTGAATTTACTTCAAAAACATATTTTCTATCATTACTTGCGATAGAAGCACTTTTTTCAGTAATAATTGGTGCTTTAATTAAATCTCTATATTCTGACATTATACTAGCACCTCCTCAACTTTTTTAATAGCTTCTTCAGTTACAACTAAATTATCATAACTTGCTAAATCTAATACATTTAATTCACCATAATTAATAACTTTAATACCTTTTACATTACGAGTAGATAATATTAACTCTTCTGTTAATTCATTAGTTACAAATAAAGTAGATGAATCTAGTTTTAAATCTTTCATAATATTTAAAAATGATTTTGTCTTATTATTATTAATTATTAAGTTTTCAATTGCTAATAGATTGCTATTTAATGCCTTATATGAAAGCATTGATTTAATAGCTAATCTTCTCTCTTTTTTATTTTGTTTTTTACTATAATTTACATTTGGTGTAGGTCCAAATACTATTCCTCCACCTCTCCATTGAGGGCTTCTAATAGATCCTTGTCTTGCATTGCCTGTTCCTTTTTGTTTCCAAGGTTTTCTTCCTCCTCCACGTACTTCAGCTCTAGTTTTAGTATCGTGAGATCCTTGTCTTTGAGACGCTCTAGCTAACACTATTGCATCATATATAACACTATCATTAGGTTCTATTCCCCAAACGGTATCATCTAAATTAATATCTTTAATTTTTTCGCCTTTTAAATTTAAAAGTGCCACTTTAGACATTCTTCCTCCTTCCATCACAATCAATATATTATTGTTGTTCTATTCCTTGTGATGATTCTTCTACAACTTCTTCTGTATCGTTGTTTACTTCCAATAATTCTTCATTATTATATTTTATTAAATCAAGAGTATCTCTTATTTCATCAGGATTTTTTACCGATGATCTTATCATTATTATTGATTTTTTTGGTCCAGGAACATTTCCTTTAACCAATAATAAATTGTTTTCCATATCAACTTCAACTATTTCTAAATTTTGTATAGTAACAGTTTCAAATCCCATATGACCAGGTAATTTTTTACCCTTTAATACATGCATCGGTCTTCTTGATCCTAAAGATCCAACTCCTCTATGATATTGAGAACCATGACCCATAGGGCCTCTAGTTTGATTGTATCTTTTTATAACTCCTTGAAAGCCTTTTCCTTTACTTACACCGGTTACATCTACTACTTCACCAGCTTCAAATAAATTTGCTTTTACCTCTTGTCCAACTTGATAATTTGATACATCTACACCCCTAATTTCTTTTAAGAAGCGCTTAGGTGTAGTATTCGCTTTTTTTGCATGACCCTTTTCTGATTTATTACTTAAATTATCTCTTTTGTTTCCATAACCTATTTGAATAGCATCATAACCATCTTTTTCTACATTCTTAATTTGCATTACTACGTTTGGTTCAACGCTTATTACTGTAACAGGAACCAAAATACCATTTTTAGTAAAAACCGAAGTCATTCCCTCTTTTTTTCCTAAGATTCCTTTTTTCATTTTTCCTCCTATTTAATTTCTATGTCAACGCCACTAGGTAAGTCTAATCTTGTCAATGTCTCGACAGTTTCCTTACTAGGATTGTTGATGTCAATCAATCTTTTATGAGTACGCATTTCAAATTGTTCACGTGAATCTTTGTATTTGTGAACAGCTCTCAAAATAGTATACTTTTGGATTTCAGTAGGTAATGGAATTGGTCCACTAATATCCCCACCAGTTCTCTTAACTGCTTCAACGATTCTTCCTGCTGCTTGATCTAAAACTCTGTGATCGTAAGCCTTAAGTTTAATTCTGATTCGATTCGCCATCTTATCCTCCCTTCGCTTATATCAATTGTATAAACTTGCTCCGCATAAATACCCCAATACACAAAGACAACTTTGCCTGGTGTATCAACAACCTTACGCATCTAAGCCACAACTTGCTAAATAAGTATATCAAAACAAAAAAATAAATGCAATACCCAAAATGCATTTATTTATATTTTTGATTATTTCTTTAATTTTTGATTAATTTCGGTTGTATTATTGCATATTTTTATTGCTAACATTATTAATTCGAATATTATTCTTGCAAATAAAACTCCAAGTATCAAATACATTAAGAAGTATACGAAACTATAAGATATGTAACTAAATGAACTTAATACTATATAAATCGTAACTGTAACATATAAGAATTTAACTATGTATTCCAATGTTAGAAAATCAAAATTTAGAAAATTATATAGTAGTTTTAACTTCTTATTATATTTTTCTTTACCTGATTTTTTAAGAAAAAATAATAAAGTTACTATACCTCCTACTATTGCTAATATCAAAGATGCAATCATCCAACCTTGTGCAAAAGAATTTCCGCCATAATTATTATAATTTTGATAATACATATGCCCTCCTTTAATTATATTCTATAACATAATTTACATTTATTCAATATTTATCAATGAATCTCCTGTCATTTCTTTAGGCTTTTCAATATTTAAAATTTTCAACATAGTAGGCGCAAGATCCCCTAACTTTCCATTTACTAAAGAATATTTTTTATCAGTTATAATTAATGGAACTTTATTTAAAGAATGAGCAGTTAATACAGTTCCATTAGCATCCAACATCTCTTCACAATTTCCGTGATCCGCAGTAACTAACAAAGTAAATCCTAATTGTTTTGCTTTCTCATATATTAAACCCATATTATAATCAATAGCTTCCATTGCTTTAATAGCGGCCTCTATAACTCCTGTATGGCCAACCATATCTCCATTTGCAAAATTAAGAATTATTACATTATAATTGTGCATTATTTCTAATAATTTTGTAGTTATTTCATATGAACTCATTTCTGGTTTTAAATCATAAGTAGGCACTTTTGGACTATTTATTAATACCCTATCACAATTAGGAATTATTTTTTCTATACCTCCATCAAAGAAATATGTAACATGTGCATATTTTTCGGTTTCAGCTATTCTGAGTTGCTTTAATCCATATCTCGAAATATATTCTCCAAAAGTATTATATAAATCATCTAATTTAAAAGCATATTCATTAATCACGGTATCCGCAACAGGCATCATAGTAACTAATTTAATATTATGAAATTTCTTTTTTTCAAATTTTTCAAAGTCATTATTAGTTATAGAAGATAATATCTCCCAAGCTCTATCCGGTCTATAATTTGCCCAAATTATTCCATCGTTTTCTTCTATTAATCCTTTTGAATCCAAAATACCAGGAATAATAAATTCATCATATATTTTGTTATTATAATTATTTTCAATTAATTCTTTGGTGCTAGTATAATGATCTCCAATATTATTAATTACAGCATCATAATATTTTTTAACTCTATCAAAGTTATTATCCCTATCCATAGCATAATATCTTCCTGATATTGTTGCAATTTTACCAAAACCATTTAACTCTTTTTCTAACTCTTCTATATATTTATAAGCAGAATCAGGCAAAGTATCTCTTCCGTCCGTAATCAAATGAAAATATAACTGATTTATATTATTATCTTTTGCCATTTTTATTAACGCTTTAAAATGCTCAATATGTGAATGAACACCTCCATCACTAATTAAACCCATTATGTGAAGTTTTGAATTATTGTTTTTAGAATGATTAATAACATCTAATATTTTTGAATTGTAATAAAATGTTCCTCTTGAAATAGCTTCATTAATTAATTGAAGTTGTTGATAAACAACTCTTCCAGCTCCAATATTCATATGACCTACCTCGCTATTTCCCATTTGGCCATCAGGTAAACCAACATATTTTTCAGAAGCATTAATTAAACAATGAGGAAATTCATTATATAAATAATCCAGGTTAGGAGTTTTGGCTTGTTTAAATGCATTTCCATATTCTTCTTCTCTATAACCAACACCATCTAATATTACTAACATTAATTTATTCATATTTATCACCATTAAAATTATATCATATATTATTTAATTACATTTATTCTTTCGACTACAGTTTCAATAAATTCCAAATTAGTAGGGCTTCCTCTATCAAAGTTAATAGTATTTCCGAACACTTCTTCTACATAATCACAATCATTTCTATTAAAACCAACTTCAATTACTCTACTAATTGCCCTTTCAATAGAAGAACAACTTACTTTATATTTATTTGCCAATTGACTATAAATATCTCTAGTTATTAAATAATCACTTTTTTTGCAGCACAAATTAATGGCTTCTTTTAAATATTTATATCCTTTATAACATGAAGGAATACCCAAACCATGCAATACTTTTATTATGTTTTGATTCAATATTTTATAACACTTTTCTTTTTTTAATGTTTCTTTTATTTTTATTTCTAAGTCTTTAATATTATATGGTTTTAATAAATATCCACATACATTATAATTTGAAACTTCATTTATTATATTTTCTGAATGGCAACTTGAACATATTATTACAGGTTTAAATATGTTTCTTTCATTCATTTCTTTTAATATAATTATTCCATCTTTATTTTTAATTACTATATCCATAATTATTACATCATACTTATTCATATTTTCTATTATAAAATTTAGTCCAATTAATCCATCATTAGTAGATAAACTTATTTGAAAATCATTATTTTTTTCAAAATAAAGATTTAATTTTTTAATCATTGTATTATTTTGCTCAATAATTATCAATTTAATCATAAAACCTCAAAAAAAATGTAGCAATCTACATTTTTATGCAATATAAGAATCAATTGGATCTATATAAACGGGGTTATAATGATAAGGATTATTTTCAGAGTTAATATTATTTAAAGGATTTATTAATGAAACTTCTTCCTCTTTTACATTAAATCCAGAAGAAGAAGCAAATGAAGAGTTTAATTTCTTTGTTTTTGATTTTGAAACGCTCATGTTTCTTCCACCTAAAATACTATCGTCAAAATCTTTTTTATACTCTGGAGGTGCATTTTTATATGTTTTGAGTTCATTTATATCAAAAATAGTAATAATATTACTATTAATTGAAAACTCAAAAATGCTTTGTTTCATATTACCATAAAACTCTCGCATACTATCACCTACTATATTTATATAACATATTTAATATTATAAAAAAATAGGAATGGTATTAGTATACATCCCTATTTACATTATAATTTTTATCATATTCATAAGATTTTCTGGATCTAATGAAGCAGAACCAATTAAGAAACCATCAATATAATCAGATTTTGAAAAAGATTCAATATTATTAATATTAACACTACCTCCGTATAATATCTTTGTTTCTATATTTAGATCTTTCATAATAGCATCAATATTTTTATGAACTTCTTCTATTTCTTCTAAAGACGGAGTAATGTTTGTTCCAATAGCCCAAACGGGTTCATATGCAATAATAGCATTATTAATTTTAAATTCTCTAAATATTGTTTCTAATTGATTTTTTATTACTTCTATAGTTTCATTATTTTGTCTTTCTTCTAGAGTTTCTCCAACACATAATATAGGAACAATCTTATTATTAATACAAGCAATATATTTGTTTTTTATAATATTGTTATCTTCAATTAATTTGTGTCTTCTTTCACTATGACCAACAATTGAAAACTTTACTCCCATACTTTTTAGTTGTAAAAAGGATATTTCTCCAGTGTATGCTCCTTTATCAATGAAATAGCCATCTTGAGAACCCAAATTATAATTATCGCTTATCATATCTCTTAAATATATATATGGGGGACAAATAATTAAATTATCAAATTTACTATTTATTGCATTCTTATAACTTATAGCTTCTTCTAAATTGAAATTCATCTTAAGATTGGCTACTATAATCTTTTTCATACTATTTCTCCGATATAATTGCTATTCCTGGAAGTTCTTTTCCTTCAAGCATTTCAAGAGACGCTCCTCCTCCAGTTGAAATATGAGAATACTTATCCTTAAATCCAAATTTAGAAACTGCTGCAGCAGAATCCCCACCACCAATTATTACATTTGCTCTTATACTCGCAAGAATCTCACATACTTTTCTAGTTCCCGTTGAAAATTTTTCTAATTCAAACACTCCAACAGGACCATTCCATATTACAGTTTTAGCATCTGTTAAAATCTTTTTAAAACTATTTATAGTTCCTACTCCAATGTCTAATCCCATATCATTGTTTCCAATATTTTTTATATCCACTAATCTAGAATTAGTTTCATTTGTAAATGATGTTCCAACAACTATATCAATTGGTAAAACAATTTTTTCTTTGTTCTCTTCATATATTTTTTTACAAAAATCCAAACTAGCATCATCTACTATAGATGCTCCAACATTATAACCTAAAGCTTTAAAAAAAGTATAAGACATTCCTCCGCCTATTAGTACATAATCCGCTATTTTAACTGCGTGCTCTATAACAGCAAGTTTATCTGCAACTTTTTTACCTCCTAAAATTATTACAAGAGGTCTTTTTGGATTATTAATTGCTGACCCCAAAGTATCTAATTCTTTTTTAATTAAAAACCCTATTCCGTTCGGCAATATACTTGCTATCCCAACGTTTGAAGCGTGTTTCCTATGAGCTGTTCCAAAAGCATCATTAATAAATATTTCTCCTAAAGAAGCCCAATACTTACTTAAATCTTCATCACATTTGCTTTCTTTTTCTCCATCTAGATCTTCGAATCTAGTGTTTTCCATCATTAAAATATTACCATTCTCTAATGCATTTATTGCGATTTCTAATTCCATTCCTCTAGTACTAGGAACAAATTTTATTTCTTTATTTAATAATTCTCCTAGTCTTTTAGCAACAGGAAACAAAGAATTTGTTTTTTTATCTTCTTCAGTCTTTACTCTTCCTAAATGAGACATTATTATTATTCTTGCTCCTGCAGAAGAAGCAAACTTTATTGTCTCCAAACTTTCTACTATTCTAGTTTCATCGGTAATTATTCCGTTTTCCATAGGAACATTTAAATCACATCTGATTATTACTTTTTTTCCATTTAAAGAAAAATCAACTATAGTTTTTTTCATATAACCTCCTTATATATTATAACAAATAAACCCAAGTATGTTAATAAAAAAGTAGATATATAATCTACTTAGTTATTAAATTTATTCATATATTTAGCAAGTCTAATCATTTGACAAGTATAACCCATTTCATTATCATACCATGATACTACTTTTACCATTTGGCCTTTTGGTGTTTTTAATACCTTTGTTTGAGTTGCATCAAATAATGATCCAACTGTAGTACCAATCACATCAGATGATACTATCTCATCTTCAGTATATCCAAATGTTTCGCTTGATGAAGCTTTCATAACTTGATTAATTTCTTCTTTTGTTACTTCTCTAGAAAGAATACAAGTTAACTCGGTTAGTGATCCAGAAGGAACCGGAACTCTTTGAGCTCCACCATCCAACAAACCATTTAATTCTGGAATTACTAATCCTATTGCTTTAGCAGCACCAGTTGAGTTTGGAATAATATTTTCTGCAGCAGCTCTTGCTCTTCTTAAATTCTTCTTATGAGGTGCATCTAAAGTATTTTGATCATTAGTATAAGCATGAATAGTAGTCATCATTCCATATTGAATTCCAAAAGTATCATTTAATACTTTTGCCATAGGTGCCAAACAATTTGTTGTGCAACTTGCTGCAGATACTACTTTTTCTGTTCCATCAAGGATATTATGATTAACATTGTATACAACAGTTTTCATATCTTCATCTTTTCCCGGTGCTGATAATATTACTCTTTTAGCACCAGCTTGAATATGATAATTACATTGTTCAGTTGAAGTAAATATTCCGGTACATTCGAATACTATATCTACTCCTAAATCTCCCCAAGGTAATTTTGTTGGTTCTTTTTCTGAATATACTTTAACTTCTTTTCCATCCACTATTATTGAAGAATCAGTAGCAGTTATTGAGTTTTCTTTATATCTTCCTTGAACCGTATCATATTTAAGTAAATGAGCCAAAGTTGATGCAGCAGTTAAATCATTTATAGCAACTATTTCAAAGTCACTATCTTCAAACATTTGTCTAAATGCCAACCTTCCAATCCTTCCAAATCCATTAATTGCAATTTTTACAGCCATAATAATTCCTCCTATCTAAAATAACTGTTTCCAATAAATTCTCTTAATATTGAATCATCAGGTATTTCCACTCCAGAGATTGGGAGTACCATCATTATCAAATTAATTAATCTTATTGCTTCATTATAATTCTTATCTTCTCTATCAACTGAGAATAATAAAGGTTCTGCATATGTTTTAAGTACTCCAAATTCATATAATAATGATGTATTAAATACCACATCGTTATTATATTGAAAAGGAAACACATATTTTTCTTCACCCTTTCTAACGCTTGGCCAACTTTCCAATGTCTTTGAGGCATTATAGCCTCTATTCATATTATCTCTTACCATTCTTCGTAATAACCTTAAATCCGTAGTTGATACTCTGTTAGAATTGTCGATTCCCAAAGTGCTTAATGGAGATATATAAATCTTGAACTTTTGACTATTGTTAATTGATGAAGTGAGTATATCATTTAATGCATGCAATCCCTCTATAATAAGTATACCATTTTTATCTAATTTAATAATATTTTTATATTCTTTTTTTCCTTCAAGGAAATTAAATGTTGGTATTAGAACTTCCTCATTATTTAAAATTCTTTTTAAATGTTCATTAAATAAATCTATATCTATAGCTTCAACGCATTCAAAATCATATTTACCATCTTTATCTTTGGGACTATTTTCTCTTTCTTTAAAATAATCATCGATTGATAAAGGTTGTGGTTTTAATCCCATACTTTTTAAATATATTGCGAGTTTTTTTGAAGTTGTTGTTTTACCCGAAGAGGACGGACCCGCGATTAATACTATTTTTATATCTTCCCTTGATTTAATCTGCTCAGCAATTCTATATAATCTCATGTTTTGGTTAGTTTCATTCATATAAATTAAATCTTGAATTCTACCAAATGATATTTCTTTATTTAAATCATGAACATTTACTATTCCTTGTTCTTCTGCCCAATTAGAAAAAGATCTAAATGAATTAAATACTCCTTCATAATGAGAATAAGGTTTTATTTCACCATTTATATATATATTAGGTAATAACAAAACAAAACTTCTATCATCTAAATAATGAATATCAAAAAACTTGATATATGATGAATTTATCGGCATCACTCCATAAAAATAATCCAACATATCTATAAATTTATAAAGCACTAAATTATCTTTTACAACATATTTTAATGATTCTATTTTATCTAATCTTCCAGTCTTTTTAAAATAATTAATAGAATCTTCTTTGCTATATGTTCCTTTAATAAAAGGTATATTTGAATTTACATATTTATTAATTTGATCTTTTATTTTAGGAATTTCTTTTTCCGAAATTGAACCATCTAATATTTCACAATAAACTCCTTTATCGATAGAGTGACAAGCCCTTATATTTAATTTATATAAATCTTTTATAGCTTTAATTAATAAAAACAATAAACCTCTTTCATACACTTTGTTTCCAATATGAGAAGAAAGATCATAAAATTTAATATTGGAATCATTTTCCAATACATAATTTAAATCGCGCAATTCACCATCTACTTGCCCAGCAATTATTTCATAATCAAAATTATCAATGAATTTTTTACTTAATTCAAAAAGAGAGATGCCTTCTTCATATTCATAAATATTATTGTTAACTGTTACCTTTTTCATAAATTCCCCTTTATTCTTTATTATTATAACAAATATTAATTAATAAAGATTAATATCAACAATTATTTACACTATTTTCGTCTATACATACTTATATATCTCAATAAATATGTTAATGAAGTTAAAAACGAAGCTACATAAGTAAAAGCGGCCGATTTAAGCATTTTATTTACTCCAGGGAGCTCCTCAACAGTAATTATATTTTCTTTTAATAATATTTTTTTTGCTTTTTTTGATGCATCAAATTCAACTGGTAAAGTTACTAATTGAAATAACAATGATGCTCCCATTACAATAATTCCAATTAATATTTGATTAGTTATAGAAGCCAGAACTCCTATAGTAATAAGTATATAACCGATTGTAGATGTAAGTGATACTATTGGCACTAATAATGATCTTAATCTTAATAGAAAATAACCTTCTTTATGTTGGATTACATGCCCACATTCATGAGCAGCTATTGCAATAGATGCAATAGAAGATTTATCGTGTACATTATTAGATAACCTTATAATTTTATCTTTAGGATCAAAATGATCTGTTAAGTACCCATTTGTTTTTTCTATTTTTATATTTAATTTATTTTTTTCTATTATAGTTTTTGCTGTATTATATCCGTTCATATTTTTTCTACTTTTAATAGAATCATATAAAGAATAGGTTGATTTAATATAATTTTGTGATATAAAAACTAAAGCTAACGGAATTAGTACATATATCAAGTCCATATTATCTCCTTTCTATGATTGTTCCATCTCTTGTATCTTTTATTGTATATCCCATATTTAATAATTTATCTCTTATTTCATCTGACTTATTGAAATCCTTATTACTTTTTGCAATATTTCTTTCATTTACTAAATCATTAATTTCTTTTGGAATAACATTATCATCTTTTAATAAATCTAAGGACAACACTTTATCAAAATCTTCTATTACTATTAATTTGTTGTAATCATCTAAATTATTATTTTTTAATACATCAAATAACACAGTTAAAGCGTTTGAAGTATTTAAGTTATCTTCGAGAGCTTCTTTAAAATTGTTTTTGTAAATTTCTACGACTTCTAAATTAATTTTTGTAATATCTTTATTTAAATTATTTATTCTAGACTTAAGTTTATTATATGATTGGGAAGCTATATCAAGAGATTCATAAGTAAATAATAATTGCTTTCTATAATGAGATTGTAAACACATAAATCTATATGCTAGGGGATTATATCCTTTATTTACTAATAAACTAACAGTTAGAAATTCTCCCTTTGACTTTGCCATTTTTCCACTAATATCATTTAAATGTTCTCCATGTACCCAGTAATTACACCATTTATGTCCTAAGTATGCCTCACTTTGAGCAATTTCATTAGTATGATGTGGGAAAATATTATCAACTCCACCACAATGAATATCTAAATATTCTCCTAAAGTGGTATTTGCAATAGTAGAGCACTCAATATGCCACCCTGGATAGCCCTTGCCCCATGGAGAATCCCATATCATTGCTTGATTTTCAAATTTTGATTTAGTAAACCATAAAACAAAATCAAAAGGATTTCTCTTTGATTCGTCCATTGTAACATCATCTCTAGCACCTACAACCAATTCCTCTTCTTTTTTTCCGGATAATTTATAATAATCTTTTGCTTTACTAATATCAAAATATACATTTCCATTTGAAATATATGCATAATCTTTTTGAATTAATTCAATTATAATACTAATATAATTATCGATTTGATCTGATGCCTTTTTTATTATATCCGGTTTTTTTATGTTTAACTTCTTTGCATCCTCAAAAAAAGAATTTGTGTAATAATCCGCAATCTCGTATACTGTTTTCCCTTCTCTTTTTGCTCCTATTATCATCTTATCTTCGCCAACATCTCCATCACTTTGAAGATGACCGACATCAGTAATATTCATTACTCTATCCACTTTATATCCAAGATATGACAAAGATTTTTCTAATATATCCTCAAAAATATACGTTCTTAAATTACCTATATGCGCATAATGATACACTGTTGGACCACAAGTATACATCTTTACTATACCTTTTTCATTTGGCACAAAATCCTCAATTTGTTTTGTTAACGTATTATATAATTTCATAATAACCTCTCAATATATTTTATCACAAATAAAAAAGAATTGAAAATACAATGCAGACTTTATATCATACAAAATAATCAATTCTTTAGGTTTTATTTAATTAAAGTTGTAAGTATAATTGCAATAAATGAGAATCCAATTAATACTACAGCTAATTTCCAAATATAATTAAACCAACTCTTATAGTCTTTTTCAGTGAATGCTAATCCTGCTATCAATATTGAACTAGTTGGAATTAATAACATTACTACTCCATACATTAATTGTGTAATATATGCAATTTGTTGAGAATTAGGACTATTTATTGCAGATAACACCATTGTCATGGAATAATTCGAAATATAAAATGGATCAGCAACTATTGGATTAGAAATCATATTTCCCAATGCCACTAATGCAGCGTTTCCAGAAGAAACTATAAATTTTAATATGGTTCCAACAAAACCAGAATTAACAGCAAATATTGTTATTAAACTCATCAATCCTACAAGGAATGCCGGTACCATAAATTTCTTTAAACCATCAACTATACCATCAATAAATTCATCAAATGATAATTTATATAAGAAAGCAATTAACACTGAAGTCATTATAATCATTGTATATAATTCACCTGTCCACCAAGCTCCAAATTGGTTGAAATTACCGAATATATTACCAAAGATAGCAAATTCTCCGATTTTTAAATTCATTATCCAATTATTCATAGTTGCAAAGAAAGGTAAATTCCATGGAACAAATCCTAATAAGAAGAAAACGAAAAATATAATTAATACTATGCTTAATTTTTTTGATTTTGAATTAATAATCTTTCCAGATCTTTTTGTTAGTTCAAAAAAATCTTCTTTATCTTTTTCTTTTTCATTAGAAAATTTAATAGCATATAATATCGTTAAAGCAGTATATACTAATAATACTCCTACTTTTATCAATAAATATGGATTGCCTTCAACAGCAACGGTCTTTTCAAACATGCTATTCATTATTTGTGAACTAAATCCAATAAGTACAGAACCTACTGTAGATAATAATAATACATTTTTACTATATCCCATTTCTTTTAGTACACTCATAAAGAACGGTACAAATAAGAACATTAAAATATATAAATTAGTTAATGCAGTAAATATTATAAAAAATAATATTGAAACCACTAAAAACATAATTTTCTTTTTCTTCAATTTTGATGCAATGTTTTCAATTAATTCTTTATATGCTCCAGTTTTATTTAAAACTCCATAAAATAAACCTACAAATAAAATTATCAAAGCATTTTGGAAAAAAAACTGAGCTGCTATATCAAATGATCCAAAGACACTTAATAAACCTTGAGGTTTTAATAAACTTAATTCTAACGCTCCTGTATCTTGATTTGTTATAGTACCTGGTATCAACCAAGTTAGTACTATAACTGTTATAAGTATTATCATTAATGATTTTAATAATTTTTTGTTTTTCATATTACTCTCCTCCTATTTTCTTGTTTTTCATATGTGGGAACAAAATTATCTCCCTTATATTTTCAGACTTTGTAACTAACATTACTAATCTGTCAATACCAATTCCAATTCCACCTGTTGGTGGCATACCATGTTCTAAAGCATTAATGAAATCATAATCAATTCCCTCTGCTTCTTCATTTCCAAGCTCTTTTTCCTTAATCTGTACTTCCAATCTTTCTCTTTGATCTATTGGATCATTTAATTCACTATATGCATTTCCATATTCGGATCCACATATAAATAATTCAAATCTTTCTGTAAATCTTGGATCTTTCGATTTTTTTGCAAGAGTTGTTATTTCTATTGGATGTCCATATAAGAACGTTGGTTCTATCAATTTATCTTCACAATATTTTTCGAAAAATTCATTAATAATATGTCCAATTTTAAAATGCTTCTCAATAATTATATCATGTTCTTTGGCAATTTTAATGGCTTCTGTTAAATCAGTTATTTTCAAAAAATCTATACCAGTATGTTCTTTTATTATATCAACCATACTAATTCTATTAAATGGTTTTGAAAAATCTAACACATGGCCTTTCCATTCCAATTCGCATGAACCGTTTATATCCATAAGAACACTTCTAATTAAGTTTTCACACAAATCCATCATACCATTTAAATCACTATAAGCTTTATATATTTCAACAGAAGTAAACTCAGGATTATGGTTTCTATCCATTCCTTCATTTCTAAACAATCTTCCTATTTCATATACTGCATCCATCCCTCCAACAATAAGTTTCTTTAATGGGATTTCTGTTGCAATTCTTAAATACATATCTTGATCAAGCGTATTGTGATGAGTTACAAATGGTTTTGCAGATGCTCCGCTAGATACGTTTGCTAGTATTGGAGTTTCAACTTCTACATAACCTTTAGAATCTAAATAATTCTGAATACTTCTTATTATCTTGGGTCTTGTGAATGCAATATTTCTAGCTTCCTCATTCATAATAAGATCTAAATATTTTTTTCTAAACCTTTCCTCTATATCAATTAATCCATGGAATTTTTCGGGCAACGGTTTCAACGCTTTAACTAAATGAGTGTATTCATAAGCTTTTATACTAAGTTCTCCCATATGAGTTCTAAACACACTGCCTTTAATACCAACAATGTCTCCAATATCCGCATCATCAAACAATTCATAGCTTTCTTCACCGACATTATCAATTTTTAAATAAATCTGTATTTGACCATGTTTATCTTGAATATGCATGAAGCCGGCTTTTCCTTTAATTCTTTTTGTCATTATTCTTCCAGCAACCGATACTCTTATATTTTTTTCTTCTAACTCTTCATTACTTAATTTTTCATAGGTTTCTTTAATTTCTTTAGAATTATTCGTCACCTCATAAGCACAACCAAAAGGTTCAATTCCTTTTTGAACCAATTTATTCATCTTTTCTCTTCTTACTATTTCTTGTTCTGTCAATTCTTCCATAACGACTCCCTTATATATATTTTATACTAATTCATAAATTAAGTAAATAATATTGAATCAAGTCATAAAATTCTTTCTTGGTTTTTACTTCAAAAACTTCGTTTTTAATTTTATTTCCATTTGGAATTCCCTTTAAATACCAGATAGCATGAGTTCTTATTTCAAGCAAAGATAATTTCTCGCTTTTTATTTCCAACAAATATTCAAAATGTTTTAAACACATTTTCAATTTATCATTAGCAGTAATTATTTCTTTTCCATTATTTATTATCTCTTTAATCAGCCAGGGATTTCCAAGAACTCCTCTACCTATCATTATTGCATCACATTTAGTTTCTTCTAACATCCTATATGCATCTTCATAAGTTTTTATATCTCCATTACCTATTACAGGTATTGAAACACTTTCCTTTATCTGTCTAATAATGTCCCAATCTGAAACTCCTTCATATCCTTGACTTCTTGTTCTAGGATGAATGCATATTGCGCTAGCACCCGCTTTTTCACAAATTTTTGCAACTTCAACTGCATTAATATTTTTACCATCCCAACCGCTTCTAATTTTGACAGTTATTGGAATTGGAACACTTTTTACAACAGATGACACAATATCATATATTTTATCAATATCCTTTAATAAAGCCGCTCCTGCTTGTGCTTTAATCGCAACCTTTGGAACTGGACACCCCATATTTATATCAATAATATCGGGTTTCATTTTTTCGTAGACTATCTTAGCTGCATCTACAAATGAATCTTTGTCGCTTCCAAATATTTGTTGAACAATTGGTCTTTCAAATTCTGTCATATAAAGCATGTCATTAGTTTTTTTATTATCAAATACTAAGGCTTTGTTATTAACCATTTCTGCATAAATTAAACCACATCCCATTTCTTTAATTATTCTTCTAAATGCACTGTTACATACACCCGCCATGGGTGCTAAAACAACTTTATTATCAATTTCTACATTTCCTATTTTCCACATAATTCCTCATTAAAAAGAATTGATTTCTCAATTCATTATCATTTTTTTTATTTTATCTATTAACGAATCTATATTATCATCTACGACTGGAATTCCATTAACTATTACAAAAGGTCTTTTTGCTCCTATTGCGCACATACTTTGACATTTAATATCAATTAATGCATTTGGATCTATTTCCTTTAATTTTTCTGCCAACAAATTTCCATCAAATCCCTTACATATATTACAAGTTTTAAACTCATTCATCTAATTATCTCTCCAATATCTCCATTTTTAATTAAATTAGCATTCGCATCATCAGTATCAATATGTAATTCAAAAGAAAAAGTGTCTTCTGCTTTCACATGAACATTATATAATATTCCACCTTTTTCTCCACCAACTCTAACTTTCACCAATTCACCTTCAGTAAAATTGTTTTTTATTAATTCTTCTTCACTTAAATGAATGTGACGAGTCGCGATTATACAACCTTTCTCTTTAAATAATTCTTTGGAATCATTTGCCAATATTATGGGGTGAGAATCTTCTAAATCACCAGAATTTCTAACCGGAGGATTAACTCCTATTGTATACGCATCGGTTTTACTTATTTCAATTTGAGTATATTCTCTAATAGGGCCCAAAATTCTAACAGATAATTCTCCTTTAGGCCCTTTAATTTTTAATTTAGTTTTAGAAGCATATTCTCCTTCTTGAGACAAATATTTATCGGGTTCCAATTCAAATCCTTCTCCAAATAAATATTCTAAATCTTCTTTTGTAATGTGCATATGTCTTGCCGATACGCCTATTTTTATTTCCATAATGCCTCCTATATAAAGTATATCATAGCAATTGAATATTGTGTTTCTTTTTGTTATAATAAAATTAGATAGTAGGTGCATATATGATATTATTTTATACAATTACAATATTTATTTTAATATTTTCCTTATTAGGAACAATATATGTAACAATATATAATAATTTGAAAGAAAAAATTCTCAAGAAAAAAGAAGCCGAATCAGAAATAGACCAAACATTAAGAGAAAAATATGATATTCTTTCAAAAATAAAAACTATACTTAATACCAATCTAAAAGGTAAAGACGCAATTAATTTAGATACTCTTACTAAAATGGAAAAAATAACTGAAGAAAAATTATCATCATTTGAATTTTATAGATCCTTAATTGATTTTGAAAACAAAATGATAAAAATAAAGGAAAATGCCAAAAAAATGACATCAATAAAGGATTTCGAATTTGAAATAGAAAAAATAGAAGACATAAATGTTAAACTATCTGGTGAAATTAGATATTATAACGACGTTATTTCCTCATATATGAAAATTTATTCGAAATTTCCAGGCAACATTGTATCTAAAACCTCAAGATTAAAAGAACTAAAATATTTTGATAATAAAAATTTAGATGACAATATTGAAAAAGATTTTCAAATATAAAACTCACAAATTGTGAGTTTTTTTATAATTATTATTAATAGCTTTCCTCTTCGTAATAATCGTCATTATTATTATAATATAGAGAATCGTTTTTCAAAGAAGCAAATACTACGATAGATATAAGTACAATTATTACAGATACTATAATTGAATAGATTATACCTGAAAAGCAAGCATCAGCTTTTTTTGGGTTTTTATCCACTTCAATAAAATAAAAAATAATAGCTACAAAAGGAAACAAAAAAGATAAAAATTTTAAACCTCCATAGGTTGTTTTTTTCATTTGAATCACCTCCTTACATATATAATTATTAATTCTTTCGATATCTATTTTTAGGATCTAATTCTTTTTTTCTTAATCTTATTGCATTAGGAGTAATTTCTATTAATTCATCTTCTTCTATAAAGTCTAAAGCTTCTTCTAAGGTAAATATTTTCTTTGGAGGCAATACAATTGCGTCATCACTTGAAGAAGATCTAGTATTAGTAAGTTGTTTATTCTTATTTGGATTAACATTTAAATCCTCTGTTCTATTATTTATTCCAATAATCATGCCGACATATACCTCTTCAGATGGTCCAACACAAAGTGTTCCCCTATCTCCAAGGTTCCATAAAGAATATCCCATAGTCTTTCCGTTTTCCATAGAAACTAATACCCCATTTTTTCTAGAAGTAATGTTTCCTACATGTGGTCTATATTCTAAAAAACTTCTAAACATTGAACCCTCACCTCTAGTAGAATTTATGAATATATTTCTATATCCTAATAAACCTCTAGTTGGTGCGATATATTCTATTTTGGCATACTCACCATTAGACTGAATAGTTTGAAGCAATCCTTTTCTTTCATTTAAAGCACCAATTACTGTTCCGCTATAAATATCTAAAACAGTAATATATACCCTTTCAAATGGCTCATATAATATTCCATCTTTTTCTTTTAATATTACCTCTGGTTTTGAAACTGATAACTCATAACCTTCTCTTCTCATAGTTTCTAATAAAATAGAAATATGCAATTCTCCTTTTCCACTAACTTTATATCCTTCATTTTTTGATAAGGGTTCTATTCTTAAACCAACATTAGTTTTAATTTCTTTTTCCAATCTATCTTTAATATGTCTTATTGTAAGAAATTTTCCACTTCTTCCCGCAAAAGGAGAAGAATTCACTAAAAAATTAACAGATAAAGTTGGTTCTTCAATCATTATTTTTTCCATAGGATTGATGTTATCTAAAGAACAAATTGTATCTCCTATTGAAGCATCTGTTATACCCGCCACAATAACTATATCACCATATTGTGCTTCTTTTACTTCAACTTTTTTTATACCTTCATTAATATATAATTTTGATATTTTATAATTTTTACAATAATCTTTATTGCATAAAACAATAGTTTCACCTTGTTTAATTATTCCTTTTGAAATTCTACCAATAGTTAATAAACCCAAATAATCATCATACCCTAATGAAGATATTTGAATTTGCAAAGGATCTTTTTCATTACCTTTAAATGGTTCTACCTTATTATATAAATATTCAAACAAAGGATTTAGATTATCACTTTCTTCATCCATACTTTTTTTCGCAATTCCAGTTTTTGCAACTCCATAAAATATAGGAAAGTCCAATTGTTCATCAGTAGCATCCAAGCTTAAAAACAAATCAAAGCTCATATCAACTACTTCTTTTACTCTAGCATCTTTTTTATCTATTTTATTAATAAACAATATCGGTTTAATTCCCACCTCTAATGCTTTTTCCAATACTACTCTTGTTTGAGGCATAGGTCCCTCAGAAGAATCGACCAACAAAATAACAGTATCCACTGTTTTAATTATTCTCTCAACTTCAGACGAAAAATCGGCATGCCCAGGAGTATCAACAATATTTATTTTTAAGTCCTTATATTTAATAGAACAATTTTTTGAATAAATTGTTATTCCACGTTCTCTTTCTAAATCATTTGAGTCCATTACTTGTTCTAATACTTCTTCATTTTCTCTAAAAACACCACTTTGCCTCAACATAGCATCTACTAATGTAGATTTTCCGGAATCAACATGGGCGATAATTGCAATATTAATAATTTTATTCATTTTTTCACTTCCTATAAAAAGGTACCGATTAATAATAACACAATTAATAAAAAAATCAATAAATATTATTGATTTTTATACATTATTTAACTATTCCTTTTGATATTAGTAACAATTCTTTTTCAAATATTTCTATTTTTTTGTCCTTAGACATGTTTCTATTATATGTTTCTATTATATTGTAAATCATAAGTGATTCAATAATATCTATAATGTATCCAAGTGAAAACTTTCCTTGAATATTTAATTTATCTACATTTACCATATTTATTATATTGTTCAAACCATCATTGAAATTTGGAGTAAACATTTTTTGAATTCTACTGTTCATATTTAAAAATAAATTTTCAAAATAAGATTTGTTTGTTATATCGTCCATCATATCTAGTATATATAGGAACAAATTGTGATAGGATTTTATAATATCACCATTAAAATCCTTAATATTATTAATTAACTTGGCTTTTATATCTATTGAATATTCATCTACCACAAAATAAAAGCAATCTTCAATATCTTCAAAATATTGATAAAAACTTCCTCTAGGTATCTTAGCGTCTATTATAATGTTTGATACTAATGCGTTTGCTAATGATACTCTGCTAAATTCTTTCTTAGCAGCTTTAATCACTTGATTTTTTTTATTATCAGGTAAGTTGAAAAATGTTTTTTTGGGCATATTCATCAACTCCTTACATTATAATTAATTATATCTTTAATATTATATAAAGTCAATCAACTCAGATACTACAATTAATCTGTACCTATTATCTTTTTCACTACAAGTAAATAGCGTTAATGTTGTTTTATTATTAATATTATTTAATATTTTAAAATCATATTCATTAATATAAAATTTGTCAATTACCTTATAAATATATTCGATTTTTTTGTAATATATTTTTATTTCATCTTTAATTTCAATATTACTCAAATCTGTAAAAAATGAATGTTTTCCATTTCCAGAATGAGCACCAATTATAGTATTACTATATTTTATATTTGGTCTTCCATATTCTTTAAATAATATTATATCTTTAATTTTTTTTGACTTAATTGAATCTTCTTTTATTATATGTTTAATATTTATTTTATCAATCGTGATAATATAAACATCCATCTTTTCTTTATAATAATTTTCTTTTATATAATTTGTCGTACTTAAACTAATACTTTTTTCAATTAATAAAAAAATAATTAATACGAAAATAAAAATATAAATAATTTTTCGCATAAAATATCCAAAATGTTTTTGCTTTCATAAAGTTGAGGCAATTCTTTAATATCTAATTCTATTTTTTCCTCATATTCTAAATCTGTTTCACAATTTAACTCTTCAATATCAACTTCTTTATCAGTTTTAACTTCATTTAATGAATCATTTGTTGTTTCTTCTATTATATCAGTGTCAGAAGTTTCCCCAATGTTTTCTTCATCAATCTCTTCAATTATGGGTTCTTCGCTTTCAATATTCATTTCTTTAATAAAAATATAATCAAGTTTATTATCAAATTCATTAATAATCACTTCAAATGTAGGATTTAATTCAAAACCTTTTCTACTATTTACTTGTGTTATCTGATAATTTCCATATTCCAAAAAAGTTGATGCCATTCCTTCGTTATTTGTCATAATTTCTCGTATTAATTCATTATCTCTATATATATTAAATTGTATATTTGGATCTAAATATTCTATTTCATTAATTTTATATATATTAGTAATATTAATTTTTTTTGTAATAGGCTTAGTTTCAATTTCAATAATATTATGTGTTAATCCCCAATCTAAATTTTTATTTATAATTTCTTCATACAATTGAAAACCATAACTTGGCTGTATTTCTTTAATATAATAATTTCCTAAAGGAAGATTTGAAAATATTGTTTCTCCAAAATCATTTGTTATTGCGTTCTGTATAAAATTCATATTCACATCATATATTTCAAAAATAGCTGAATTTAATTTTAAATATTTATTATTTAAATCTCCAACATTAATTCTTTTTAAATATATATCTATATTATTAACATTTATATTTAATACTTTCTTCTTTGGTTTTAAACTACCCGTTTTAACCAATGTATTGTAACCATTTAGTTTAAACACTTTTGAATCATATCCTCTATCAAAATTTCTTAATAACACTATAGTACTACTAGTTTTATAATTAGCATTATATGTTATTCCATTTGCGCCAATAATCACATCATTAATTCCTGAATAATAATATTCGTAATCTGGTAATGAAGTTTCGGGATACTCAATATAATATGAATTTCCAATTACAAAAGAATAAAATTCATCAAAATTATAATTTTCATTCAAATAATCACTATAAGTATTTAATATATCTATTTTATATTGATTAATATCAATGGGATTATTTCCATACTGATTATATGTCCAATAAACATCAAATCCTAATGAACTCCAAATTAATTCTTGAGTTGCAAGATAATAATATATATCGTTACGATCTTGATATTTATATCCAAAAAACGATATTAACTCAATATACATCCTTTGATTAACATTTAAAGATTTATAATCCGAAAAATCACTAACATCATAATCTTGTAAAGTAGTACTTGATAAATCAAAATCAATGCAATAAACAGGAATTCCTTCGTGTTCTTTATATATCAAGTTATTTGAAACTATATTATTATTATAAACACCATTAAAATATATATTAATATATTGATTATCATTAACCTCTTCTGCACTAACATTTAGTCTTAATAAAAAAACAAACAAAAATAAAAATATAACTTTCTTCATGATTTCTCCTTTCAAAAGTTATATTATTTATAATTTATTTATTTCTTTTGTTTTTTCATTTCTTTTAATATTTGTTCCAACAATAGAACATCTTCTGGTTTTGCAGCAGGCCTTTCTTCTTCTTTAGGTTTTTTATCCTTAATCTTATTTATTAATTTAACCATCATAAACACAACCAAAGCCATTATTAAGAATTGAACTACTCCATTAATGAATAAGCCAATTGACATATAAACGCCTTCTTCAGGAACGGTGTTACCTAAAGCTTTTGCCAACCAACTTAAATCCCATTTAATTTCTCCAAAATTAACACCAGCTGTAAGAACACCTAAAAACGGCATAATAACATTATTTACTAATGAATTAACAATACCAGTAAAAGCGCCTCCTATTATAACACCTATGGATAGATCAACAATATTTCCTCTAAAAATAAATTTCTTGAATTCTTTAATCATTTTTTACCTCCTAAAAATTAAACATCAATAATTCTGGTTTATATATCATTAATAAACCAATTAACAACATTATTATACCACCAATTAGGCTTGAATATCTAGAATATTTTGTAGAAACTCCTGTAACTTTGAAACTTATCATTGCAATTGCAAATATTATGAAATCATCTAACATAAAGAAAAATATATAGACTAAAATATAAATAAAGTAGTTTACCCCTGATAAATCATTCAGAGCAAGTATATTCGTAAAGGTAAATGGCAATCCCGCAGAGCACAATAATTCAATCAAATTAACTGAAACAGCCAACAAACTTACGCCTAACAAAGATACAATTAATTTTTTATTAGAAGTTATATTTTTAATTTTATCTATAATAGTTTTTCTTTTATTATCATCAACTACTTCACATCCGCTTTCTGGTTTTTTTACGAATTTACTTATATTATATAATCCAAATACCAAAGCAAATAAACCTATAATTAGCCTAATAAAAGATATCTTTGTTGCAAACATTGCAATATTTAACCACGCCAACATAAAAACCATATATATAAATGCAGAAACAAATATAAAAGTTGAACCTAATATCCACATTTTTTTTCTATCCTTCATCCCTATTAACATAGTAATCAAAAACAATAAAACCCACATTGCACAAGGATTAAAACCATCAACAAAACCTATTACTATAGCCGTTAATAATAAAGATGATTCTTTAGCATTTATTTCACCTAAAATTGGTAAATTAAATGTTTCTTTTTCTTCCTTAATTTCTTTATCTTCTGTTTTATAATTTGGATCTTCTATATATTTTGAAACAACATCAACATATTCTTCATCTTCATAAATACTAATTATGTGATCAATATCTTCGGGAACAAATCCAACTAAAGCATACTCTCCTATAACTGTATAAGGTATATAATTTGATGGTTTATCCAATAAATTTTGTATACCATATAATAATTTGTTGTTTTCTTCAATACCTATTTCATATGTATTAATATTTATATATTCTTTTTCTTTTGATAAATTGTTTAAATATTCTTTTTCGTTTTGACAGTGTGGACAACCATCTTGATAAAATAAATGTATATCTATTTCTTTAGCATTTACATCAAAAGAAAAAAACAATAAAAACAATATTAATATTATAAATTTCTTAATCATTTCTAACCCTTTCTATTTCGTTAATTATTTCTTTAAATGATTTTTCACCAATTAATCTTGAAATTTCTTTCTCATCTTTAATAAAAATCAAAACTGGCAATATATTTCCAACATAATAATTTTCAACTTCAGAATCGAAATCGTAATCATACTCAATAACTTCTATATCATTATATTTTTCTTTTATTTTATTTATATTATTGTTTAATATTAAACATCCCGGACACCAAAGTGCTCCTATTTTTATTATTCTCATTTCTTAATTCCAATTCAAATTTTGATAACATATTTTAAACAATCTTAAAAATTGACTTATTTCTTCTTCTGTAGTTCTATAAGATATACTTATTCTAATAGAATGACTACTTCTTGTTTCATCTTTTGTAAGTGCCATTACTGAGTGCGATATTTCTCCACTTTTAGAACAAGCACTTTTTGTAGAAACATATATATCAAATTCCTCTAAGGCATGAACAAAAGTCTCGGGTTTTATTCCTAATATGCTTATATTCAAAATATGTGGTATAGACTTATTTGTACTATTTATAATTATGTTTTTATATTTTTTAAAATCCTCTTTTATCATATTATTTAGTTTTTCAACGTGTTTATATTTATTATCAATATCATTAAGCGCTAATCTTATTGCTTTTGAAAAGGATACAATCAATTCTGTTTGAGGAGTTCCACTTCTATATATAGTAGTACTCTTCCCACCATGTATTAAAGGTTCAATAACAATGTGTTTCTTTTTATATAAAGCCGCTACTCCTTTAAAACAATATATTTTGTGAGCAGAAAAAGAAGCCAAATCAATATTATCTAAATTAATTTTATCTTTTCCAATACATTGAGTCATATCAACATGAAAAAAACTATTTGTATTTTTTTTCAAATACTCTCCAATTTCTTCAACATTTTGTCTTATTCCCAATTCACTGTCTACTGCTGCAATAGTTACTAAAATAGTATCTTTTCTTATTAAACTTTTTAAATGTTTCAAATCAATTGTTCCATCTTTTTTAAGTTTTAAAATAGACACTTCAAATCCCAAACCAATCATATAATTAAGCGTTGCTACAATAGAAGAATGTTCAAGAGGTCCAGTAATAATGTGTTTTCCTCTATCTTTATATTTGTTGCATATCCCTTTAATTGCCATATTATTTGACTCTGAAGCACTTGAAGTATATATTATTTCTTCTTCATTAACTCCCAATTCCTTGGCAACTTGTTTGTTTGCTTCTTCTATTAATTCTTTAGTTCTAATTCCCAACTTGTGAATGGAATTAGAATTTGCAAAATAATCTTTTGCAGCTATATTAAAACTATTAAGTACCTCTTCATCTACCATAGTAGTAGCTGAATAATCTAAATAAATCATACTTACTCCCCAACTTTATTATATCATTTTAATTTATGTATATATATTAAATTTCTAATTTTAATTACTAATTCAACTTTTTCAGCATTAACTATATCATCTTTTACTGAATAATATACAACAGATAATATATTTTTTGAGGGTGTTACATCTTTATAATTAACAATATATTCTTTTCCTTCTTTAGTGTATCTTATGCTTCCGTGTTCCTTCATAAGATTTGCAAATGAATTTACATACTGAACACTTGAATCAGGAGTATAATCGTATACTATTTTCATAATAATTCTATTATCCATAGGATCGTTTATTACATTTATTATATTATCAATCCCATAAGTAAATTTATTATTTGTTTCAAATGAATTTATTTTTAATATTGTGTTTTTTAAATTAGAAATTGTATAATTTACTTCTTTTCCCAATTCAGCAACAGGAAATATCGATACTTCATCCAATGACTTTGGTTTTATATAATATTTTAAATATCTATTTGTTACTCCTTTTACATCAAAGCTTATGCGTTCTGCATATCTAAGTAACATATTTTTTGAAAGTTCTTGACTTGGTACATTATATACAAATATAAAGGAAGCTTCACTATCGCCATTAATAATATTCTCTTCATAACCGATACCAATATCTTTAAAATGATCATATTTTCTATATATTGGAAGATAAATGTTTTCTCCAATTATAATTCTCATATTTTCATTATTTAATATTATGTTATTTTTGTTTCCGTTATATATTTTTAATTTTAATATTAAAAAAGTATTATTTCCTTCAGATATATCTTCGCATCTATAATTCAAATTAGAACTGTAAAATCCTTCTATTTTATAAGATATATTATTTATTCTAACAACTTCGTTTTGACTATAAACTTTATTTAAAACCATAACTCTATAATATATAGTCCATCCTAAAAACAAAAACAAAGATAACAGTATACCTAAAATCATAGCTTTGTGCTCAAGATAAAAATATTTAAATTCTCTTTTGTTTTTTCTTATAATTCTATTTATTTTATCAGTGTTTGTACCCAATGTTAGTTCAAATTCTTCATTATCTGATACATCGATATTTAAGTCTTCAATATCTTTTGCAAAATTAAACTTCTTTATATTAAACCCAATTGATCTAATTAATACAAAAAATAGTAAAAATATTTGGGGAAAAATCACAATTAAATTAATATCTCTTATCAACCTACTATTTCTAGGAGATATTTGTTCGAAGTTTATAGTTCTTAAGTACCCACTATCAACATAAATTAATATGATTATTCCAATATATAACATAGATATAATAAAGTACAACTTATTAGGTTTTTCTTTTTGTTTCATTAAAATCAATAAAACTAGAGATAATAATACTATTAAAATACAAACAAAATAAAACAAAGGATTGGTATAAGTATTAGACAATGTGCTTTCATAAAATCCAGTTGAATTTCTAACATATCCATCAAAAAAAGATGATATATTATTTGTTTTAAAAATAGCATATAACATTAATATAAATAATATAATATGAATCTTTTTAAAATGCTTAATAATAAAAGCATATGGTTTTCTTAGTATCACATTACCACTTCCTATTATTAATTATACTATACTTTTGTTTTTTTAGTTATAAATTTCTAGGATTATTGTTTATGTTTTCATAATCAATCAATAATTCATGCATTACTTCTTCTTCAGTATTTAAATATATTTCTTCTATTCTATCTACTCTGCATCTTTCTGCTTTAAATATAGCGTCAACTTTGTTTATAGCATCTTCCAAATTATCATTAATTACAACATAATTATATTTTTTTATTTCATTAATTTCTTTATATGCAGACTTAAATCTATTTAGAATTACATCTTTTGATTCGGTTCCTCTTTTTTCCAATCTATTAATTAGTTCTTTTAAACTAGGAGGTAAAATGAATATAAATATTGCATCTTTAACTAACTCTTTAATTTTTAAAGCTCCATTAATTTCTATTTCCAATATAACATCTTTTCCTAATTTCAAATTGTCATTTATATATTTTTTTGGAGTTCCATAATAATTGTTATTATATTCTGTATATTCTAGAAAAAAATTTGTCTTAATTTTTTTTTCAAACTTTTCTCTAGATAAAAAATAATAATTAACCCCTTCAATTTCTCCAGGTCTGATTTCCCTCGAAGTCGCAGATACTGAATACCAAATATTTGGATTTTTTTTCATTACTTCTTTTATAATGCATCCTTTACCTGTCCCAGAAGGTCCCGAAATTACAACCAAATTACCTTTTTCTTTTTGCTTTATAATTTCCATATTCACTCCTTTTTTTATAAAAAGAACTCTATACAATAAAGTTCTTTTTTTCAATCATATATTTTGTAATTGCAGTTTCAATTTCATCTAACGATTTTTTTGATAAATTACATATTGTAACAAGTTCTTTAACAGTATCAATAATAATTTTTCCCCAAAAAAGATTAGATTTAACTTTAACATCATTTAACATATCAGGTGTAATCGCATAAAACAAATATCCAAAAAAAACTCTTTTCTTAGCAAGTAACATTCTTTTATTTGTTAATACAAATACAAAAGTATTTGGAATTTGTAAATGTTTATCATTTTTTTGACCAGTAAAAACGTATTCTACTGTTTCACCTTGATCCAAATGACTCTCTGCAACTTTTGAATGTTGTTTTATTCTAAATGCCACTGTTGAAGAGTAATTATTCTTAAACTTCAAAGCACTTTCATAAATACTATTCATTAGCTAAAGCTTTTTTTGCATCTGTAACAAAAGTTCTTAATTCATCGATTTCTCTATATCCAGAAACATTAGAAATTTCTTTACCATTAACTATAGCAAGTAATGTTGGTGTACCCCATTGTCCTTCAAATGTTTTTGAAGTACTAGGAAGCTTACCCATTTCCTCTTGTGTCATTTCAGTAATATTTAAATAATTAAATACTATTTGTTGCTCTTTTTCTAAAGTCTTTAATAATGGTTGAATTTTAACACAATATCCACATGAAGGTGATCCCACATACACAAACACTAAACCTTTATTTTCTTCATTAAATAAAGCCTCATATTCAGTAAATGTAACCTTCTTAAACTCTATATTTTCTGATTCCGCTATTTCTGGTGCTGTTAAATTAGATATTAAAACTGAGAATCCTATTATGAATACTAATCCCAATATCGCAAATAAACCTGTTTTATTTTTGCTTTTAAACATTGTTCCTCCTTACTTAAATATGATACAAGTTTTCGCAAATAAAATCAAGATATTAATGATATAATATATATATATAATATTTATTTTAAGGAGAAAACATGAATATTAATGAAATAATAAATAAAGTATTAGACGAGTTAAATAAAGACATTGATTTATTAATTTACCCTTGTAAAGAAGGAATTAATATTCCCAAATATTCTAATATTGGTGATGCATGTATGGATATTAGTTCTGCAGAAGACATATTAATTAAACCAAATGAATCAATTGCTATTTCGACAGGTTTAAAAATGATTATTCCAAAAGGATACGAATTACAGGTAAAAGCAAGAAGTGGATTATCATTAAACACCCCTCTTAGAATAAGTAACTCAGTTGGAATTATAGATAGCGGATTTAGAGATGAGGTAAAAATATTAATGACAAATACCTCAATTAAAGGGAATAACAAATATTTATTAAATGAAAAAGGGAATAAACAAGGAATTTATGAAATTAAAAAAGGAGACAGAATAGCGCAAATAAGTTTACACAAAACAATAAATACCAACATAAAAGTAATAGATGAAAAAACCTTTTTTTCTAACAAAGAAAATAGAGGCGGTGGATTGGGTAGCACGGGTTTAAAATAAGGAGGATTTATGGTAAGAAGTGCTTTAGAACTAAGTAAATATATAGATGATAAAGATTTTATTAAGAGAAAAACAAATACATATGCAAAAATCAATGATAATCACTATTTATTGGTTGAAAAAAGAATTCCTGAGGAAGTAACTATGTTAGAAGATGTTTTTAATTTTTATTTTTGTAGAGTTAGAAAAATTGGGGACAAATCATATAAAGAGGAATCGGTAAGCAGAAATTACGTAGTAGCAGAAGAAACAATGAAAGCAAGTGATTTTATAAAAGGATACGATGAAAAAAGTCCCCTATATCAAAGAATTGCAATTCATCTATATTATTATGACGATTTTACAATATGTTTAAATACATATGAAGATGAAGACGGTATAATACACAAAATGGTTTCGCCTTTATTTGAGGGAGATCAATTAATAATGAAAAACAAAACATTGAGATTAGCAAATTAATGTTTTTTTTTCAAGTATTTTAAATTCATTAAAACCAAACCAAAAGACAATAATACTACGATAGATACTAAAGTAATTTGAATTATTTTACCGGTTATTACTTTATTTTCTTTTAATTGATTGTTTTCATTTAAATTTTTTTCTAATTTTAAATATTTATTAATTAATTCTAGTTTAATTTGTTCATTGATATCATCATTTTTATAATTAATAAAATAGCTTTTTGCTTCATTATCCAATTCATTGTTTATTCCAATATTTTTTTCATATAAAATCATTAATTTAGTATTATCTCCCTTTAAATATAGATTAGGGGAAACATTATCAGGATTAGTAAAATTATAATCTATTTGTTCATATGCATATCCAATTTCATACAAGATATTTTCATTGTTTGGCTTAGATAATATTTCAAATCCATATGGAAGTCCATTTGAATCGAATCCCATTGGAATAGTAATTGCTGGAAAGCCAGTAGCGGGCGCAATCTTGTAAGAATTATTAATCATACTTTTAGATGGCGCTTCATTTATTTTTATTATTTTACTTATAATTGAAGGATAAACTAAAACGTCCACTTCTTTTTCTTTCAAAACATTTAAAACGTATTCTTTATACTTGTTTTTTAATATTTCTTTTTCTTTGTAATCAATTGTTAATAATAAGTTTTCATTTCCATAAATATTATATCCACTCAATGCTTGAATATATCCACCATTATTAACTAGTTGATCAAAACTTTTTATTTTACTTGAGGTGTTTAATATATATTGATTAAACTGATAAGCCATTGTTCTTCCATATATTGTGCTGCTATTATAGTTTTTTACAGTATCAGTATAAAAATTCTTTATGTAAATAATCTCTGCTCCTTTTTCTTTTATTTTTTTTATTGAATCATCAAATAATTTTTTCACTTCACTATTAGCACCAATAATAAAATCTTCGATTACTCCAATTTTTTTATTGCTTAAGCCATTTTTATTTAAATATTTTGTATAATCAATTCCATTATTTGCAAGTGAAGTAAACAAAATTGCATTATCTTTAACGTTTTTTGAAATAGGACCCGCAGTATCTCTTGTTATATCATATGCTATTATCCCCCTATTACTTAATAGGCCTTGAGTAGGTCTTAATCCAACTAAATTAGAAGCACTTGCTGGAAGTCGTATAGAAGAATTTGTATCTGTGCCAATAGAAATTGGACTATAGGAAGCTGCAACACTTACAGCAGATCCTCCAGAAGATCCAAGTGGAGTATAGTCTATGTTATATGCATTTTTAACTGATCCATAACTACTTTTTGAATCTCTAGCAGAAAATGCAAATTCACTTAAATTTGCTTTTCCTAATATTAAAGCTCCAGATTTAATAAGATTTTCTACAATTTCCGAATTTTCTTTTGGATAAGAATCCTTTAATGCTTTTGTTCCTCCAGTAGTTGGAAATCCTTTACAATCAATATTATCCTTAATAATTATTGGAATACAAAACAATATACTATCTCTACCATTTTCATTATATTTATTATCACATTCTATGGCTTCTTCAATTATATTTTCATTAATGCTTATCAATGCATTATATTTGTTTTCGTATTCTTCTATTCTATCTAGATATAGTTTAATTAGTTTTTCATATGTCATATATCCTTTATCAATTGAATTTTGAATCGATGTAATATCCATCTTAGTAATATCTAAAATAGATTCTTCATATCCATATGCAATAGTTGTAAAAGAAAAATATATAATAAATAATAAAATAATTATTTTTTTCATATATACCTCTATAACAATTATAACATTTATAAAAATAATAAATAAAAAAACTCGAACTATTTAAGTCCGAGTAACTTTACTTATTGGAGCGAGTGATGAGTGTATTTACAACTCTAATAGTGAATTGATGAAATATCAATTGCATATTCATTTTAACATATTTTTTAATAATTTATAAAATTTTTTTATATTTTAGATAATAATAAGCAAATTTATTTCCTACCCCTTCAATATAATGTTCTGAAACGAGTGTGTCTAAATCCGTTGAATAACAATCAATGAAACGTATAAATTCATTATCACTAACAGTTTGAGACGATTTTTTATAACATTCCGTTGCTAATACTATATGAACTTTGGAATTTGTTATTCCTAATGAAGTATAGTAACTATCTAAATATTTATATTGAATCGCCTCATAACCTGTTTCTTCTTTTAATTCTCTTGAACTAGCACCAATCACATCTTCATTTTCTTCAACAAAACCTGATGGAAATTCAATCGCTATTTTTTTATCAAATGCTGGTCTAGGTTGAATTGTTAGGATAATTTTTCCTTCTTTAGTGATTGGCACTATAATAATTGCTTCTTTACCATTATTACTTATAATCTTTTCTTGTGTTACTATTTTGTTATTTGGAAATTTATAAGTACCATGAACAACCTCAATAAACTTCCCACTATAAGCAACTTTTTCATCAATGTTATTATAATGACATTCGTTTTCGCATTGTTTTATTTTTCTTAATAAATCATCATTCATATTTATTTCCTTAATGCTAATGTTTTAATGGTTTCTCCAACTTTACCTAAGCTTTTAACAACTTGATATGTTTCATCTGAATTATCTTTTTTGTAATATGTATCGTTATTTTTACTATCATATCCTATTGCCATATCATTATTTTCTAATAATTGTTGCTTTAATAATAATAGTAAATCTTTTTGAAATTCATTAAATGGTTTGTTATATTGATTGATACTAGAAATATCTTCAAACCTAACTATTTTACTATTCGGAAACAATGTCTTTAAATCTGTTTTTTTACTAACTATACTTAATTGTTCATCTTGTATTGATAATCCGAAAATATTAGACATATCAACAACTAAGTCAAATGGACAATATCCTGATAAGTTAGTAAGTTTTTGCATCAGTTCGCTTTCTGTCTCATAACTTTCAAATTTTCCGCCATAATCAACATTACCATAAGGGAATAACTCCTTAAATTTATGAGTAAAATATACTTCTGGGGTTTCTATTAACTCTACTTTTACTTTAGGAATTCCCAGAAAGAAATGAGTTAAATCAACAGAAATATTACTATTAA
>CAZSTI010000003.1:0-53011 GCA_964609995.1 uncultured Muribaculaceae bacterium | reverse complement strand
GCAGCGCTGGGTAGCTATGTGCGGAAAGGATAAACGCTGAAAGCATATAAGCGTGAAACCTACTTCAAGATGAGTTTTCCCATATTTTATATAGTAAGATCCCAGTTAGACTAACTGGTTGATAGGCTAGGAGTGGAAGTGTAGTAATACATTGAGCGGACTAGTACTAATAGATCGAGGATTTAACCCTATCTAATTTGTTGCAAACCACATTATCATGTTTTCAGAGAATTATTGTCTCTGTACTAGTGACGATAGCGAAGTGGATACACCTGTTCCCATTCCGAACACAGAAGTTAAGCACTTCAACGCCGAAAATAGCAGTGATGCGAAAATAGGAAGTTGCTAGTCTTTTTTTTTGTTTTTTTAAAATATATTAATAATTGAATGAAATCAAATTTAGTTATTAATATATTTTTTTTTGTTATAATATATTTGTATGGAGGGGATATTTCATGAATAAGAGAATCAGTGCAAGAGGAATCATTATTGATAATAATAAAGTATATCTTATGTTTAGAAGAAGAATACAAGAAGATGGGTCAGTAAAAGAATATTATGTTATTCCTGGTGGAGGAATAAATGAAAACGAAACATTAGAAGAAGATTTAATAAGAGAGATGAAGGAAGAATTATCTATTGATGTAATAATAAATGGTTATTTAGGAAAAGATGAAAGTGATATTTCAATCGCGCATTTTTATAGTTGTTCAATAAAAAATGGTGTTCCTGAACTTGGTGGAGAGGAATTGGAAAAATGTTCTGATTCTAATTATTATGAAATAAGGAAAATTTCAATCGAAGATTTAGATAAAATTGAAGTATACTCAAAAATGATGATATTGAAAGCATATAACAAAGAATATGTGTAATTAATATATAATTGTTTATTAATTTGACTTAATTCTACATGAGTGTATAATATTTTCCATTGAGGAGTAATTATGGTATATTTACCAATATTAAAAGAACATTATTTTGATGAAAGATTTCCAAAATTATTTTGGAAATTTTTTGCTTTGGAATCTATTAGTAATAAAAATTCGTGTTTTTGTATTACAAGTGGTGAGCAAAGAGACTTAAAAAATAATAAAGTAGTTGAACCTACAAAAAATATATTAAAAATATTAACATATATTAAAAATAATCCTAAATGTATTGAACAAACCGAAATAGGTAAATATATTGCAGAATATTTTGTAAATAGTAAAGATGATATTAAATCGGTTTTAAAATCAATTAATTCTCAATTAAAAGAAATTAATGATAAAAATAATTATAATCGTAATTTTTTAGGTAATGATTTTTTTTCTTTTTTTTCAACAGGAGGAATAATATATAATGATTATTTAGAAAGCTTTAATATTGGAGATGCTAATATTATATTACTTAATGAATATTTAGATAAATTATATTCAACAAAAAGTGATACTGAAGAAAAAGTATTAAAAAGAAAAAATGATATTGTTTTTATATGTCAAGAAAGAAACGATTCAGAAAAATGCAGATCAAATTATAAATCAATATTTAGAAATACTAGTTCTAGTGATTCTTATGGCTCTCTTACTGGTGAAAAATCAGCATTAGAGCATGTAAATTATTATAATTTCTCTTTGACAAATGTAAAATACATTGTAGCGTTTACAAAAGGTTATAAAGAAATTTTAGAAAACAAAAAGAACTTAGAAGATTTAATAATAAAAGAAAAAAAGATAAAACCTCTAACTGAAGGTACAATTATTTGTTATAAGAGACAATAAAAGATTGTGGAAACAATTTTTTTTGTTATAATATTATTAGGTGATAATAATGGAATACAAAATAACAACTAAAAGTGAAGAAGAAACAATTGAATTAGCTCAAAATATTGAATCAGAAAAGTTTCCTAATTTGATTATTTGTTTAGAAGGAGATTTGGGAAGTGGTAAAACTGTTTTTGCAAAAGGTTTTGCATCAGCATTAGGAATAGAAGAAATTATAACTTCTCCTACTTTTACTTTAATTAAAGAATATACTAATAGTGAAATGCCATTATATCATATGGATTTTTATAGATTGGATAAATCTCCTGAGGAAATTGGTTTAGAAGAATATTATAATAAAGGTGGTATAGTAATAATTGAATGGTCTGATGTAGTAAGAGATTATTTGCCAGAAGAGAGACTGGATATAAAGATAATTTCGTTAGATGAGGACACAAGAGTTTTTGTAATTAACCCTTATGGACAAAAATATATAGATTTGTGTGAGGCAGTATTATGAAAACTTTATTTATAGATACATCTTCTAGTTATTTGGATGTAGCTATAATTATTAATGAAATTGTTTATGAGAAAAGAATTGAATCAATAAATGAACACTCAAAACACTCTATAAGTACAATAGAGGCGTTATTTAAAGAAAATAATATTAATCCAAGGGAAATAGATGCCATAATGATAATAAACGGCCCTGGGTCTTTTACTGGCCTTAGAATTGGTGTTACAATCGCAAAAGTTTATGCTTGGTCTTTTAATATTAAAGTAATTCCTATCTCAACATTAAAAGCTTACGCATTATCTTATTCAAATTATGATTATTATGTTAGTGTTATAGATGCTAGAAGAGATTTTGTTTATGCAGGAATATATGATTCAAAATATAATTCAATTTTAGATGATCAATATTTAAGCAAAGAAAAATTATATAATATTATAGATAAATTCGATAATTTATTATTAGTAGGAAATATAGATATTGGAGAGTTAAAATCTAAAGAACCAAAATTAAATATAAAAAACATATATAATTATTATAAAGATAAAAAAGGAGTTAACCCACATAGTTTAATTCCAAATTATCTAAAAAAAGTTGAAGCGGAAGAAAAGTTAGAGGAAAAAAATGATAAGAGAATATAATGAATCAGATTTTAATAAAGTTAATGTATTAGGAAGAGATTTAAATATTAATTTCATAATAAAATTGACTCCTGAAAGAAAATGTTATTTATATGAAAAAAACGATGAAATATTAGGCTTTATTACATTTGATATATTAGTAGATAGAGTTGAAATAATAGATTTTATTATACATATAAATCATAGAAAAAAAGGATTAGGAACCTTATTATTAAATAAAGCTATAGAGGTATCCTTGAATAACAATTGTAATAGTATATCTTTAGAAGTAAAGAGTAATAATAAAAGTGCAATATCATTTTATATGAAAAATAATTTTAAAAACGTAAGCACTAGAAAAAGATATTATGAAAATGGTTCTATTGATGCTTATTTATTATTTAGAGAGTTGTGATAATTATGAAAGATATAAATATTCTAGCAATAGAAACTTCATGTGATGAGACAAGTGCTAGTATAATAAAAAACGGAAACATAGAAATTGGTACTGTTGTTTTATCTCAAATGGATATTCACAAAAAATATGGAGGAGTAGTTCCGGAAATAGCTAGTAGAATGCATATTGAAAATATAACTTTAGTACTTGAAGAGCTTTTTGAAAAAACCAATTGCAGTATGGATTATATTGATTATATTGGTGTTACTAATGGACCTGGATTAATAGGTTCTCTTTTAATTGGAATTCAAGCAGCAAAAACACTTTCTTTCATATATAATAAACCTTTAATACTTGTAAATCATTTGCATGGACATATATACGCTAATAGATTGATTGGTGATTTTAAATTTCCATTAATTTCTTTAATAATAAGTGGTGGTCATACTGATATTATATATATGGATAAAGATTTTAGTTTTAAAAAAATTGGAAGCACAAAAGATGATGCCGTTGGAGAAACATATGATAAAGTTGCAAGAATTATGGATATTCCTTATCCTGGAGGACCATTATTAGATAAATTATCTTATGAAGGTAAGCCAATATATAAATTACCAATGCCATTAGATGATAATTCATATGATTTTAGTTTCAGTGGTTTAAAAACAGCAGTAAAAAACTTATACAGTATTACTTCAAATATTAACAAAAAAGACTTATGCTCAAGTTTCCAAGATGTAGTTGTAAAAATAATAACAAAAAAAACGATGAGAGCAGTTAAAGAGTATAATGTTAAACAATTATTAATTTCTGGAGGAGTAGCTGCTAATTCTGGAATACGAGATAAATTTAAAGAATTATGTGCTGAAAACAATATAGAGTTATTAATACCACCTATAAAATATTGCACTGATAATGCTGCTATGATAGGATGCGCAGCATATTATGCCATAATAAATGACACATCGTCAGAGGATGATTTGTCAGCCTTTTCAACTACTGATCTAAAATAAATATGATATAATACAGATAAGGAGTGTATATGAAGACTTTAACAATATCAAATTGTCCAAACAAAGAAATTTATGAGAAATCAAAATTCGAATTATTAAGACAGCTTATTGATAATAAAATAGAAGGCTTTAAATTAGAAATAAATGAATATACAGATGTTGATACTGACAAGTTATTAGTAATTAAAGGATCAACAAACAATGAAGAAATATTATCACCATTAGTTTTAAATTTGGATTCCAGCTTATCAAGCTTAATTTTATCTTCAGCTGAAGAATTAGAAAAATATATTAATATTGATACTTTTAGTAATAATATACAAGGAAGAAATAAAAGAATTAAAAGAAGGAGAAGACAATGAAAAAAAATATTATTAGAATTCTTATAACTATTGTAGTTGGTATAACATATTTTTATATTACGTTACCACCTATAAATTTTCAAAATTCGGATTTTTTATTTTTCTTACTTATTTTGATGGTTGTATATCTAGCAACTGGTGTTGTTGAATTATTAGAAATTAAAAAGATTTTAACTAAAAGAATTAAACCAAATTTTAAACCAACAGGTTTAGTTGCAATGTCAATAATGTTAATAATACTTTTACCTATAATAATTAACTTCTTTTTATCACCTTTATTCTTTGCAAAATCTTATTCAAAAAGAATAATAGTAGATGAAAACAACGATTTTACTAAAGATGTTGCATTGGTTGATTTTAATAAAACTCCTCTAATTGATAAAGATTCTAGTATTAAATTAGGAGATAGAGTAATGGGACAAATGCCAGAGTTAGTATCTCAGTTTTATGTTTCTACTTTATATACTCAAATTAATTTTAACAATGAAATAACAAGAGTAACACCCTTAGAATATAGTGATTTTTTTAAGTATTTATCAAACAAAAATGAGGGTGTAAAAGGATATATTAAGGTAAACTCAGTTGATGGTAATGCAGAATTAATTAAATTAAAAGAAGGTATGCAATATCTTCCTTCTGCTTTTTTTTCTAAAGACTTATACAGAAAATTGAGATTTACTTATCCTACATTTATTTTTGATAAAGAGAAATTCGAAATAGATGATGATGGCGTTCCTTATTGGATAGTTCCCACAACAAGATTTATAGGTGTTGGTTTAAAAAAGGAAATATCAGGAATAGTGATATTAAATGCAATAAGTGGAGAGTCAACTTATTATGATGTAAAAGATGTACCTACATGGGTAGATCATGTATATTCTACTGATTTAATATTAGAACAAATAGATAATTGGGGAAGATATAGAAATGGATTTATAAATTCAATCATTGGTCAAAAAAATGTTATTACAACAACTGAAGGCTATAATTATTTAGTTATGAACAATGATGTATATTTATATACAGGAATAACTTCAGTATTATCAGACGAAGCAAATATTGGATTTGTACTTACAAATTTGAGAACCAAGGAGACAAAATATTATTCAGTACCGGGCGCGGAGGAATTTTCTGCAATGGCTTCTGCAGAAGGACAAGTTCAACAAATGAAATATAATGCAACTTTTCCTTTATTAATAAATTTAAATAATAAACCAACATATCTAATTTCGTTAAAAGATAATGCTGGGTTAGTTAAGATGTATGCATTTGTTGATTTAGTTGATTATCAACAAGTAGTTGTAACGGATTCTTCTTTAGGAATTGAGAAAGCTTCGGAAAATTATTTAGAGGGTAATACTGACTTAGATAAAAAAGAGCTTATTGATGAAAATATTACAATTAAATCAATAGAAATGACCTTGATTGATGGAAATAGCATATATTATATACTTGATAATAATAATAATAAATATAAAGTAAATATTAAGATATCAAAAGATAAAATACCTTTCATTAAGATAGGAGATACTATTGAAATTAGGTATGCAATAAAAAAAGATGTGACAGAAATTTTATTAATAAAATAAATATAAAAATACAAACGAAAGTTTGTTTTTTTATTAATTTAATATATATAATTTGTTATAATATAAGATATAAGATTATTATTAAAGGAGGATATATGGATTTGACTTTGTTAAATGATAAACAAAAAGAAGCTGTTACTCATGTAAACGGCCCTCTTTTAATTTTAGCGGGACCTGGTTCTGGTAAGACTAGAGTATTAACAAATAAAATAGCATTTTTATTAGAGAATAAATATGCATTACCTATGCAAGTGCTTGCAATAACTTTTACTAATAAAGCTGCTAAAGAGATGAAAGAAAGACTTTATAAACTAATAGGTAATGATGTTTTAGATGTTCAACTTTCTACTTTTCATTCGTTTGGTCTAAGAATAATTAAAGAAAATTATTTTGAATTTGGATTAAACAAATCTTTTTCTATAATTGATGAAAATGATAGTATATCTTTGATTAAAAAAATACTAAAAGATTTTAATATGGATGAAAAAATTTATAGTCCAAAATATATAAAAAATAAAATAAGTTCAAGTAAAAATAATCTTGTAGATGTAGTGGATTATGGAAAATATGTTAAAGGAACCATCGAAGAGAACATTCATAAAATATATAAAAAATATCAAGAGTTATTGATAAATAACTCTTCGGTTGATTTTGATGACTTATTGTTTTTGCCAGTAAAATTATTCAGAAGTAATAAAAAAATATTGGATCAATATGTAGAATTATTTAGATATATATATATAGATGAATATCAAGATACAAATGAAGCTCAATATATTATGACTAAGATGATCGCGTCTAAATATCAAAATATAACAGTAGTTGGAGATGAATCCCAAAACGTATACTCTTGGAGAGGCGCTAATTATAAAAATATATTGAATTTTGAAAGGGACTATAAAAATGTTAAAACAGTACTTTTGGAACAAAATTATAGATCTACAAAAACAATATTGAATGCTGCGAATGATGTAATTAAAAATAACAAAGAAAGAAAAGAAAAAAAATTATGGACAGAAAATGAAGAAGGAAGAAAGATTAAGTATTTAAGAGTAAAAGACGAAAAAGAAGAATGTTATACAGTAATAAAGGAAATAAAAAAATTAAATAAAAATATTGAATATAAAAATATGGTTGTATTATATAGAACCAATGCCCAATCTCAATCTATAGAAAAAGCTTTTTTAGAAAGCAACATTCCATATAGAATTGTTGGTTCTTTCACATATTATAATAGAAAAGAAATTAAAGATTTAATAGCGTATTTAAAACTAGTTAATAATCAAAAAGATAATGTTAGTTTTATGAGAGTCGTAAACACACCTAGAAGAGGAATTGGAAAAAAAACAATTGAAGAATTAGAAGAAAGAGCACTTGAGAAAAATAATAGTTTATTTGAAGTTATTGAATCAGGAAAAGAACTTGAGTTTAAAAAAATAATATTAGATATAATTGAGGTAAAAGATAAAATGTCTCTTACTGATTTTATTGAGTTAGTATTAGATAAATCCGGCTTAATAGATGAATACAAAAAAGAAAATTCAATAGAATCATTATCTAAGATTGAAAATTTAAAAGAATTTAAATCTATTACAAAAGAATTTGAAGAAAAAACAGGAAATATATCTTTGGATGATTTTTTGAGTGAAATATCTTTATTAACTGATTTAAGTGAAACAAAAGAGGATGTAAATGGAGTGGCAATAATGACTCTTCATTCTGCTAAAGGATTAGAATTTGATGTTGTTTTTATTTTGGGTCTTGAGGAAGGAATATTTCCTCATGTTAATTCTTTTGATGAAGCGAATGGATTAGAAGAAGAAAGAAGATTATTTTATGTTGGAATAACAAGATCAAAAGAATATTTATATTTAATTAATGCTCAAACAAGATTGCTTTATGGCAATAAAAATATGAATGTGCCAAGTAGATTTATTAAAGAAATAAACAAAGAATATTTGGAGCTTGAAGAAACTTTGCCTGAAGAAAAAGAAACTTTTATCGATTCGTTTTATGAAGAAGATGTATATTATGAAGTTGGAGAGCATGTTTTTCATGATACATTTAAAAATGGTATAGTAGTATCAGTAGAAGATAAACTTGTTAATATAGCTTTTGGTAATAAATATGGAATAAAAAAACTAATGAAAAATCATAAATCTTTGAGAAAGATATGGTGAGATATGGATATAAAATTAAGTATTAGAGAGCTTACTAATAAAATAAATGAATGGAATTATCAATATTATATTTTAGATAATCCAACAGTTTCTGATCAAGAATATGATAGTGCTTTTAAGGAATTGGAAGAATTAGAAAAACAATATCCTGAGTATAGAGAAACTAATTCACCAACAAATAAAATAGGGTATACCATAATTGACAAATTTGAAAAAATTAGACATAAAATACCTCTATTTAGTTTGAGCGATGCTTTTAATGAGCAAGAATTAAGGGATTTTGATAATAGAATTAAAAAAGAAGGGATAGATCCAAAATATATTTGTGAATTAAAAATAGATGGATTATCTGTATCTTTATCTTATGAAGAAGGATTATTAGTTAAGGCCGCTACAAGAGGAGATGGAATTATTGGAGAAGACATCACTAATAATGTAAAAACAATTAAATCAATACCATATAAACTAAAACAAAATATAAGTATTGAAGTTCGTGGAGAAATATTTATGAACAAAGATACTTTGATAAAAATTAATAAAAAAAGAGAACAAGAGGGATTGGAATTTCTAAAAAACACAAGAAATGCGGCTGCAGGAAGTGTTAGAAATTTAGATTCAAGAATAACAGCTTCTAGAGAATTAGATTCATTTATTTATCACATTCCAAATGCTTTAGATTACAATATTCATAATCATGAGAATGCACTAAAATATATAAAAGAATTAGGATTCAAATTAAACGAAAAATATAAGTTAGTAAATGATATTGAAGAAGTAATAAAATATATAAATGAATGTGGGGAAATAAGAGATTCTTTAAAATATGACATAGATGGAGTTGTTATAAAATTAAATAATATAGATGAACAAGAACAGTTGGGTTATACTGCCAGATATCCTAAGTGGGCAATTGCTTATAAATTTCCTCCAAAAGAAGTAATAACAAAATTGGAGGACATTATATTTACAGTTGGAAGAACCGGGAAAATAACTCCGAATGCAGTATTAAAACCAGTTTTTGTTCAAGGTTCTTTAATAAAAAGAGCTACATTACATAATTATAATAATATAGTTGATAAAGATATTAAAATTGGAGACATGGTATCAATTAGAAAAGCAGGAGATGTAATACCTGAAGTGGTGGAATCAAAAAAAGAAAGAAGAACAGGAACTGAAAAAGAGTTATTGATGATTAGTAATTGTCCTATATGTAATTCTTTACTAGTTACAAACGAAAAAGAAGCTAATCACTATTGTAATAACAAGAAATGTAATGCAAGAAAAATAGAATCTATAATACATTTTGCATCAAGAAATGCTATGAATATAGAAGGTTTAGGGGAAAGAATAATTGAAGATTTTTATAATATAGGATATCTAAAAGGAATAATTGATATATATAAATTAAAAGAATATAAAAAAGAATTATCTGAATTAGAAGGCTTTGGAGAAAAAAGTATTAATAATTTGTTAGACAGTATTGAAGAAAGCAAAAACAATTCTTTAGAAAAATTATTATTTGGATTAGGCATTAAACAAATTGGATTAAAAACTGCAAAAGAATTAGCTTATAAATATAAAGATATTGCTAAGATTATTTGTACTTCTAAAGAAGAATTACTAGAAATAAAAGATATTGGAGAAATAGTTGCAAATTCAATAATCGAATATTTTAATGATAATGATAACAAAGAAATAATTAATAAATTAATAGAATATGGAGTAAATACAAAACTATTAAACGAAGTTGAAATAATTAATAAAGAAAATATGTTTTATAATAAAACAATAGTGATAACCGGTACCTTAACAGTACCTAGAGAAAGAATTAAAGTATTATTAGAATCCTTAGGGGCAATAATAACAGATAGTGTTACTTCTAAAACGGATATATTAATTGTAGGAACTAATCCTGGTTCAAAATATAATAAAGCTATAGAACTTAATAAAACTATTATTAATGAAGAAGAATTAAATAAATTAATACTACAATAAAGTAGTATTTTTTTAACGAAAATCTACGGATTTCTACATTGTATGTTGATATTTTATAGAGGAGTTTTAATTTTTTAAAAGAAGATTATTACTAGAAGGAGGTGAGTATATGCAAAATTATGAAATAAATTCAGACACTTTAGCAATAATTCCTTTAAGCAATTATAAATCTAAAATTATTGAAAAAAACAATGAACTTGAAGTAGACATGACACCAATGAAAATAATTGATAATAGTTGTAGATATTTTGGAAGTTCTTATAAAGGAAGATTTTTTGGAACAAGAAGCCTAATTGGAGTAAGTCATAAAGCTCCTATTATTGTTGAAGAATCAAGAGAACTTATATTTTTCCCTACAAGTTCACCAAGGCTATACGAATGTGCATGGATTTCATTAAAAAATATTAATGATTATAAAAGAACTCCTAATTCTTCAATTATAGTGTTTAATACTGGCTACAATTTAGAATTAGATATGTCATATGGTTCTTTAGATAACCAAATATTACGAGCAGCTAGATTAGAATCTGTACTAAGAAAAAGAAAAATTGTGTAAAGTTTTTTATTAATTAATTTAAATATTCAATTTTATTAAGTATAATAATAAGGGTGATAGTATGCTTGAAATTGCCTTAGAAGTTTTGAATATTATAGAAAAACATAATTTTGAATGCTATTTAGTTGGTGGTTTTGTTAGAGATTATTATTTGGGTTTAGAGAGTAAAGATATTGACATTTGTACTAATGCAAAATCCAAAGAATTACTAGAGTTATTTCCTAATGCAAAAATTCCAAAAGAATTGTATGGGGCAGTAACTCTATTTTTTAAAGATGTAAGATTTGAAATTACTACATATAGAAAAGAATTAAAATATGAAAATAGAAAGCCAATTGAAATTGAATATACTAATAGTTTTATAGAAGATATAAAGAGAAGAGACTTTACTATTAATTCTCTATGTATGAATAGCAAAGGTGAAATAATAGATATATTAAATGGTAAAGAAGATATTGATAAAAAAATAATTAAATGCATTAATGATCCAAATATATCTTTAAAAGAGGACCCTTTAAGAATTTTAAGAGCGATAAGATTCTCGGCTCAATTAGATTTTGAACTTGATAAAAATTTATACAAAGGAATTAAACAAAATAAAAAACATTTAAATATATTGTCATATAGTAGAATAAAAGTGGAGTTAAACAAAATATTGACGAGCAAAAATGTAAAAAAAGGTATTGATTTAATAAATAAATTGTCTTTAAATAAAGAACTCAAATTATATGATTTAAACAAAATAATCTATTTAAACGATATAATAGGTTATTGGGTTCAAATAGATAAAGATAATGTATATGAGTATACTTCAATTGAAAAAAAGAGCATAAAACAAATAAGAGAGATAATAAAAATAAAAAAAATAACAAATATAGAACTATACAATTATGGATTATATATTTGTTTAGTTGCTTCTCAAATCCTAAAAATAGATAAAGAAAAAATAATAAATATGTATAAGGAACTTCCAATGAAAAATAAAAAAGAAATAAACATAAAAGCAGATGAAATATCTTTATTGATGAATAAAGAACTTGGATCTTGGATAAAACCTATTTATGAAGATATAACTCATAAAATATTAAATAGTAAATTAGAAAATGATAATGAAGTTTTAAAAAAATATATTAAAGATAAATACATGATATAATTGAAATGGGAAGTGATTTCTATGAATAATAAAATAATTCAAACTTTAAAAAGAAGAGATTATATTATTCCTTCATTTTTATTAGAAAATTATAAAAATCTTAATTTAAATTACGACTCTTTTATAATATTAATTTATCTAATAAATCAAGAGGATCCTATTATATTAAATTATAATAAAATTGCTAATTTATTAAATACTAATAATAAAGAAATAATGATTTCAATTGAAGACTTAAAATCAAAAAATATTATCAAGATTAATTTAATTGAAAATAAAGATCATCAATACGAGGAAGTTATATCTACTGAACCTTTATATAGTAAATTATTTATGAATTTAATAGAAGTAGAAAAAGAAATAATTGACCAAGATGTGTTTTCGGAATTTGAAAAAGAATTTGGGAGAACCTTATCTCCAATTGAATATGAATTGATAAATGGTTGGTTAGAAAATGGTTATAGTAAAGATATAATATTAGAAGCATTAAAGGAATCCGTATTGAATGGTGTTAATAATTTGAAATATATAGACAAGATATTAATAGAGTGGGATAAAAAAGGAATAAAAAACTTAAATCAAATTAAAAAATATAAAGAAAATTATTCTAAAAACAAAAATATTGAAATTCCTGAATTTGATTGGGTTAATGATGAAGAAAATAATTGATTATTTTGATTTATTGTTTCCAAATCCAAAACCCGAATTGACATATAACAGTGATTTTGAATTTTTAATTGCTGTAGTATTAAGTGCTCAATCTACTGATATTAAAGTAAATAAAGTTACAAAAATACTATTTAGTAAATATGATATTAATTCTATTAAAGACGAATATAAAGAAGATATAATTAATATATTGAAACCACTTGGAATGTCAAAAAAGAAGGCATCTTATATAATAGATATTTCAAAGGATATATCAAATAAGTATAATAATATTATTCCAAATAATAGAGATGAACTAATGAAAATGAATGGTGTTGGGAGAAAAACAGCTAATGTTGTATTAGCACAACTGTATAATAAACCGTATATCGGTGTTGATACTCATATAAGTAGAGTATCAAAAAGAATCGGTCTAGCAAAAGAAAAAGACACAGTTTTGACGATTGAAAACAAATTATATAAATTATTCCCAAAAGAAAAATATAATATACTTCATATTCAAATGGTATTATTTGGAAGATATTACTGTAAGGCAAAAAAACCTAGGTGTAATGAATGTGAATTGAAAGATATTTGTAAATATTATGAAAAAAAAGATAAATGAATTATCTTTTTTTTATTAACTTATTGTTTTCTTTTAGATTCCTTGTTAATAATATTAAGTTTTCAAAATCCATTAAGTATATTTTTGTTCCTATTTGCATATTATATTCGTCTTCAATATTATTAAACATATATAAAGCTGTTCTTAAATCTTTATGATTTAGTTCATTTAGTATTTCGGATTTTTCTTCAATAATATCTTTGTACCACTTATAATATGTGCCATTAAAAGTGTCTCCTTTTTTCATTTCATAAAACTTATTGTTTAAGTCTCTTGGATTTTCTATATCTACAGGAGTACATCCATATTGGTCAATATCAGGAACTATTCCAAGTAATATTTGCTTATCGGGTATTTTAATAAATTCACCAATGTATAGATAATCAGGATATCTTAAATTATAATTGGCTAGCTCATCATATAAAGAACCATCCTTATAATATCTTTCTGCAAGTCTTGTAAAAGTATCTCCCTTTTTTACTTCGTGAAATATGTTTGGTCTAGGAGAGTATTCTTCTAAAGCATTAGCATAACCTCCTAATAACATCATAGAAGCCACAGTCAAACTTAACACTTTATTTTTATCCATATAACCTCCTTATTAATTTTTATTATACATCAATGTTTATAAATATAAAAGAAAAAGCAAACCTTTGAGGTTTACTTAATTTCTATTGTTTGCTTTATTTTATTTCCTTCTAAATCCCTAACAGATATGCCTTTATATGTAATGGTATATTCTATATTGTAAGTTGCAACAGCATTCGTTTTTATTGGAAATTCACTTGGAAACATTGGTGCCTTAACTAAATTATAAGTAATAGTAGACTCATTTGTAACATCTATACCGTTATTATTTATACTAATTAAATCTTTTAAACCTATTTCTGGAGAACCAATAGATTTTACAACATTAGGTGAGTAACTTGCAATAGGAGATATAATTTCATTAAGGAATGAATAGGATACTCCGGGACTAGAATTAGGCTTAAATTTAGAAAAAGCAGTTTTTACTAACAATATTAGATTTCCTTGAATATTAGGTTTATCTATTTGAATGCTATTGTTTGTAGTAGATGCAATAAAGTGTTCCACATTATCTTCACCTTTATAATATACATCATATCCTATTACACCCATTTCCGCTTCTATTTCGGCTTTATGTTTGTTTAAATAACTACTGCTATTTGAACCATAATAAGTTTCAAAATGTTGTAACATGAAGTCTTCAGTATAATATAGAGGAGTAGGAGATGGTGTCCAGGATAAATTAATTTTATTTCCAGTAATATTAACATTTAAATTTTTAGCATTTTCTAATTGTTGATATCTAGGTGATATTGTTGTTGGCTCAGTTCCTTTACTAAAATATTCGGTTATTTTCATGTTTTCTGGAGTAAAAGCACTTGGCAATTGTGGTGGAATGGAATTTTTTTCTATTGTAACTGAGACAATATTTTTTGAAAAAGTAAATTTCTTTGTACTATCTTTTACTATTTCTCTTAATACCATGTTAAATAACCTATGTTTTCTACTAGTATCTGCAGAGGTATTGTACCACTTGTTTTTTGATGATTCACTTGTTATTTTATCATATCCATACCAAACTGCTAATGAATAGTCAGGACTATATCCAACAGACCACAAATCATTAATTGGTGATTTTAGATTCCAAGTTTTAACAAACTTATAATCATAGTTTGATGTTCCAGTTTTTACAGCTGTATCATATCCGGGTACATATCCTGTAGTTCGACTTATTCCATCTGTAACTGCCCATTTTAATATGCTAGTTATCATTGAAGCGGTTGTATCTTTCATTACTTTGTTTTTTATTGGCGTAAATATTTCCTCTTCATCACTTTCAGTATATACAATTTTTGTTACAGTATATGGTTTAATATAATAACCGCCATTTGCAAATGCACTATAAGCTGCAGCTAATTCAACTGGATTAGATCCATTATATGCTCCTATGGAATGAGCTTCGTGTATATACCCATCTTTTACTTCGGGTTTTAATCCCAAACTTGTAACAAAATTTAGAATTAATTTATTATCGATTGCTTGAAATGCTTTTAATGCTGGAATATTTCTAGATAATCCTAAAGCTTGTTTTAGAGTTAATAAGCCCATGAATCTTTCATCCCAGTTTTTTATAGAAATACCATTAGAGTATGCATGTGGGGCATCTAAAAATGGAGTATATGTAGACCAATTTTCATATTCTATTCCTGGTCCATAATCGAAAAGTGGTTTTGCAGTAGAACCAGGTTGTCTAGTTATATCAGTTGCTCTATTAAAGCCTCTTTCTACTTCAATGTTTCTACCGCCACAAATCGCTACTAAGGCTCCAGTGTGAACATTTGTGACAGCCATTCCAGTTTGAGTTTTTTCATTTGGCCAAGTAAATTTTCCACCATCTACTATTTCATTTATAGCGTCTTGTCTTACTGTATCTAGAGTAGAATATATTTTCATTGGCATTGTATAAGGACTATATCCTGTTTTTTCCTCTACTTCATTAATTACTATATCGATAAATGATTGATATTTGTTTAAACCGACCGTCTTACTTTTTAATAGGGAACTTATTGGTATGGATTTTGCAATTGTTTCTTCATCCTTAGTTATATATCCGTGTCTTCTCATTAAATATAAAACAGTATTTCTTCTACTTTCTATTCTTTCGGGTTTTGACCAAGCATAGTCTCCGTAATAACTTGGAGATTGGAATAAACCTGCTATAAATGCTGCTTCAGATAAGTTAATATCTTTAACCTCTTTTCCGAAATAGTTTTTAGCGGCTTCTGCAACACCATAAGATCTGTTACCTAAATATGGTGCATTAATATAAAATTCAAATATTTGTTCCTTAGAATATTTTCTTTCTAATACAAATATAGACATATAAATATCCGTGAATTTTCTAGTTAATGAAACTTTTGTATCGGTAATATTATTTTTTACTACTTGCATAGTTATAGTTGAAGCTCCACCAGCATCAGAATTTCCCATTACTTGGCCGGTTGCCGCTTTTAAAAATCTTGGCAAATCAAATCCATTATGTTGATAATATCTTGCATCTTCTGTTGCTAAAATAGCATCTATTAATACTTCGGGAACATCATCGAATGTAATTTTATCTCTAATTTCCAATCCTAATTTTGCAACTACTTTTCCATTTATATCATAAACAATGCTAGCTTCTTTTTTATATAATGTATTGGGTTCAAACTTTGGAGCAGTTGTAATAACATATACTACAAAAGTAATTCCACTTACAATTACTAATATTACAAAAACTAAGAAAGAATTAAATATTATTTTTACAATTTTTTTCTTTTTTTTCTTAGTAAATTTTTTTCCTTTTTTTCTGTTTTTAAAAAAATCTATTATTAAAGAACAAATTAATAATACTCCAATAATTATTATTGCTTTTTTAAAACCTATTGATAATATACCTATTACTGATAAAATCAATAAAAAAGGTAACATAGCAACAGTAACTCTTTTATTTGCAATCTTTGCATATTTTTTAAATATTCTTTTAATTATTTTCATCTTTACCTCCAAAATATAATTTATTGACTATATTTAAATAATCTATTCTTATATTATAATTATCTTTTATTATATATCCATTTTCCTCAAAAAAATCCAATGGAATTGAACTACTATTTTTGTTATTAATAGCATCTATTAACTTTATACCTTCTAAGTAAAAAGTTTTATTCAATTTTTTGAATCTTACTATTACGAAACAAATCGCTCCATGTTCAATAACCTTTGCTATATGTTCTATCTGATGTTTATGAATATTTGAAATTGGAAATCCTTTTGAATTTTGAACTTCTTTTGCTTCGAAATCAATATATTTTCCTTTATAAATTCCATTATAATCAGTAGTAGAAGGTTTTTCGTAAAAAGCTTTTTTTATTTCGTGATCATTGTTTTTATATTCAACAGACACTACTTTAATTGGTGTTGGTTTTTTATATATAATACCAATATTGTTATCAAAATAATATTTGTTAGTGATATTTATATCGTTTTCAAGAGTCATGCCTCTATTGGCGTAATCTGTTTTTTTTGAAACGTATGTCTTTATTTTAGTTGGATAATTCATTGATATCACCAAAATAATTATACTACAAAATTAATACAAAAACTACTCAAAAACAAAATTGATGATATAATATAATAGTAATATATTAACAATTGACAATTTAATATGTTTTTGAGAGAATATGAAAGAGGTGAAACTATGTTATTGGAGGAAATTTCTCTATCTCCGCAAGATATTTTAGAAAAAGAATTTAAAATAGATACTAGAGGATATAGACCACAAGAAGTAGATAGATTTTTAGATTTAATTATATCTGATTATTCAAAATTAATTTCGATGGTAAAGAAATTAAATGAGGAGAATAAAGAGTTGATGGATGAAATGTTAAATTTAAAAAAGGAACTTAGAAACACAAAAGAAAAATTAGATTTATTAAAAACTTCAGATAAAGAAATTACTAACGTAGATTTACTAAGAAGAATATCACAACTAGAAAAAGTAATATATGGTGAAAAAGAATAAAATACTAACGCAAACGCTGCATACTAGTTATGTAGAGGAAAGTCCATGCTCACACTATTCCTATATGGATAGTAATGTTCGTGCATAGGGAAAAAATAACCTATGATAGTCTAGTAGACTAATAGCTTTGAAATAATCTAAGTCGAAAGATATGATTAAATTAGAAATAAAGTGCCATAGTGACGATATTGTTTAGAAATAAACAAGGTGGAACGCGGTAAACCTCACGAGTGAGAAACCCAAATTTTGGTAGGGGAGTCTTCATAGGGTAACTGATTGAAGAATGCATTAGCATAGATAAATGTTTGCACTCTTAGGAGTACAGAACATGGCTTATTTAGTATTTTTATTAACAAAAAGAAAGGACGATTTGCTTGAAAGAGATAGGAGACTATTTAAAAAATTCTAGAGAAGAAAAGGGGATTTCAATTGAAGAAGCCTCGGAAGATTTAAAATTGGATATAGTAGTGTTGGAACAAATAGAAGCGGGAAATAAAGAAATATTTAACGATATATATGAATTAAAGGCATGTGTTAAATCGTATTCAAAATATCTTTGTTTAGACACTGAAAAGATTATCGATGAATTTAATGAGTTTATGTTTGAATATACTTCAAAGATTCCAGTAGTGGAAATAGAGAATTCCGAAAAAGAGAAAACTATTAAAGACAAAAAAATGTGTTCTCCATATACAATGGAAGAAAGTTTGAAAAGAAATTCAAATAGAAACAAAATAATTATTATTTCCATTAGTTTTATTTTATTAATAATAGTATTATTATTGATTCTTATATAAGGAGTTATTATGAAAATGAATTTACCAAATAAGTTAAGTATGTCAAGATTGATTATGGCTTTTGTTATAGCATTAGTTTTGCTATTTCCGTTTTACTTGGTTGATATAGAAATTCCAAAAGTTCTTGTAAATAAAATTTTAGTTGTAGATATTAGATACATTATTGCGGGCATTATATTTATAATTGCCTCTTTAACCGATTTATTAGATGGAAAAATCGCAAGAAAAAGAAATTTAGTAACTAATTTCGGAAAATTCATTGATGCAATAGCAGATAAAGTGTTAGTTAATACTTCTTTAATAATTCTTTCTGCACAAGGTTTTATTAGTCCTGCAATAGCAGTAATTATTATTGCGAGAGATACCATAGTTGATTCAATAAGAATGATTGCATCCGCTAATGGAACGGTAATACCAGCTGGAAAAGTGGGAAAGATTAAAACAGTATTTATGATGATTGGAATTTCGTTAACCTTTTTCTACAATTTGCCATTTGAATTGTGGAACATAGATGTTTCAAATGTCCTAATGATTATAGCGGTAGTATTATCCGTTTATTCTGGAATAGAATATTATTATTTAAACAAAGATAAATTAGTATAAATGTATTAAATTGAATAAAAAATATAACAAAAAAAGATGATTTATAATCATCTTTTTCTTTTTTAGAAAATATTGCTTTACAAAATAACCGAACAAAAGTTCGAAAAACTATTGCTTTTTCATTTTTATTATATTATAATTAAAACATAAAATATATTGGAGGAAAAATGACAAAAGAAAAAGATAAAATATTAGATCAAGTATTGTCTGATATTGAAAAGCAATTTGGAAAAGGTTCTATTATGAAATTGGGAGCAGATAATATTAGAGAAATAGATGCAATATCAAGTGGTTCTTTAGCTTTAGATATAGCACTAGGTGTCGGTGGTTATCCTAAAGGAAGAATAGTTGAAATTTATGGTCCTGAATCAAGTGGAAAAACGACATTTGCATTACATGCCATAGCTGAAGTTCAAAAGACGGGTGGAAGGGCAGCTTTTATTGATGCAGAACATGCTTTAGATCCTGTTTACGCATCAAAATTAGGTGTTAATACTGATGAATTATTACTATCTCAACCAGATACCGGAGAACAAGCATTAGAAATTTGTGAAGCATTAGTTAGAAGTGAAGCAATTAATATTGTAGTAATTGATTCTGTTGCTGCACTTGTACCACAAGCTGAAATTGAAGGCGAAATGGGAGACAGCCATGTTGGATTGCAAGCTAGACTAATGAGTCAGGCTTTAAGAAAATTATCAGGAACGATTAGTAAAACAAATACAATAGTAATATTTATAAATCAATTGAGAGAAAAAGTTGGAGTGTTTTTCGGAAACCCTGAAACAACTCCAGGAGGAAGAGCTTTAAAATTTTATTCTACAATTAGAATTGATGTTAGAAGGGCAGAGCAATTAAAGCAAGGTGAAAACGTTGTTGGAAATAGAACAACTGTAAAAGTAGTTAAAAATAAAGTTGCACCACCATTTAAAAATGCTGCTCTTGACATAATATATGGAGAAGGAATTAGCAAAGAATCTGAGGTAATTGATCTTGCAACAGATATAAGTTTATTAGAAAAATCAGGAGCATGGTATTCATATAACGGAGAAAAGATAAGTCAAGGAAAAGAAAACTTAAGACTTGCACTTAAAACTAATAGACAATTATATGAAGAATTAGAAACTAAAATAAGAGAGCATTATAATTTTAATAAGAAAGTTAATAAATCTAAAGAAAATGACAAATAGTCATTTTTTTATTATCTTTTCATATTATCTATTATATTATTTTATTGACTATTGTTATTAATTATGTATAATATTGTTTTGAAAAAGAGGGGGAAAAATGAATTATACAGCAAAAACAAATTTGAGCTCATTAAAAGCATCTCGTGATGTGTTAAAAAAATTAATATTACCAAAAATAGATTTTGAAGAAGATAATGTTGATAAAGTAGTAGAAGAGATGTTTAATAAAGGCTTAGATAAATATTTTAGAGGTTGGATTTTACCCAATGGTCAGTGGATTAGTCAGTATAGAAACGAAAAAGGAACCAGACAAGATCATTCAAAAATAATCAAATTATTTATAAAAGGCACAAAAGAACAAGACATACGTAGTTATTTAGGATTAATGAAGCTTTATGAAAATTATGTATCAAATAATTATGGTTGTAGAGATATATACGAAAGCTTTGCTGTAGAATATTTGGGATGGATTCAAGTATCTGAAAACGGTCGAAAAAGAATAATTTGTAGGGGAGAAAGATGGCAAGATAAGTATATAGGAACATTTATTAACAACTATAATTTTAGTCTTGAAATAGCAGATAGAGGAGAATGCTATAACTATTTATTTCCAAAAATATATGATAATTCAAAAGAAATAATTGTAAAAGAACTAAAAAAAGTATATAACTCAAAACAATAGTAATTTGACAACAATTATATATTGTTTTTTATTAATAGAAAATAGAATTGATTTGTGATATAATTTTTATATGATTGGAGTGATATTATGGATGACATTTTAACTTTGATTAAAGAAGAAATGGATGAAGCAATAAAAAACATGGAGAAGCGATTTAACAACGTAAGAGCAGGAAGAGCTAATGTTGCGGTTTTAGATGGAGTATTAGTTAATTACTATGGTTCGCCTACACCTATTATTCAACTTGCTACCATTTCAATTCCTGAAGCTAGAACTTTAATGATTAAACCTTTTGATAAGAATTCATTATCGGATATAGAAAAAGGAATATTTGAAGCAAACATAGGTTTTACTCCAAATAACAATGGAGAATCAATAGTTTTAGTGTTTCCTCAATTAACAGAAGAAAAAAGAAAAGACTATGTTAAACAAGTTAAAGAAATGGCAGAAGATGCTAAAATAGCGTTAAGAAATATTAGACAAGATGGGAACGAAACTATTAAAAAAGAAGATTTTCCAGAAGACGATGAAAAAAGAGGACTAGAAAGAGTTCAAACTTTAATTAATGAATATAATGAAAAAGTAGAAAATTTATTTAAAGAAAAAGAAAAAGAATTGATGACTATTTAATGACTATGATATAAGAGTAGTAGCAATTAATTATTTTATTAGAGAGTTGATGTTTGGTGAAAATCAACAGTAATATTTGTGAATTCACTTATTAGTTTCATATTAAAAATATATGACGATTATTCGCGTTAAGAAATAGAGTGCATAGAAATATTCTATGAATTAAGGTGGTACCACGTAAAAAGCGTCCTTATATATAGGATGTTTTTTTTATTAGGAGGATTAATGACAAAAAAAGCGGTGTTAATTATACATGGATTTAGAAGTAATTTGAGTGAAATTAAATATTTAGCTGATACTTTAAGAAGTAATACTAACTTTGATATTTTTACTTATAGTTTGCCAGGTCATGGAGATCATTTGTTGAAAAAAGTAAAATATATTGATTGGATAAATTATTCGGAGGAAATGCTTAGTACATTAAAAAAAGGATACGATAGCATTTATATTGTTGGTCATAGTATGGGTGGTGTAATTGCTACCTATTTAGCATCAAAAAACAAAGAAGTCGAAAAAATGGTTTTGGTTGCGCCATCATTTAAGTATTTTGAATTTTATGATAATATTAATGTAGTAAAAGAGAAATTAAAAGACACAATTAAAGATAGAAAAAAGTATCTTGAATTATCAAATAGAGTACTTAATTATCCTGTTTCAAATATAATAGAGTTTCGTAAATTGGTCAAAAAATATTATAATTCACCAAAAGATGTAAGTTGTTCTGTTCTTCTTGTACATGGAAGTAAAGATATTGTGGTACCTATATCATCAAGTGAATATGTATTAAATAGTATTAAAAGCAAAAATAAGCATTTAAAAATAGTTAAAGATGCTGATCATAGTATATTGTATGATTATAAAAAAGAACAAACAGCTAAATATATAAGTAATTATTTAAAAGGAGGAATAATATGGATAATAACAAAAAACTTAAAAATATAATTGAATCATATAATGAGGATAAAAAAGCAATAATTGATTCAGTAAAATTGAATGAAATTAGAATTAAATATTTAGGAAAAAAAAGTGAACTTCAAGAAATAAGTTTAAATCTTAGTAGTCTTTCTATTGAAGAAAAAAAAGAATTGGGTAAAAGTTTAAATGAAACAAAAAAATATATAGAAACAGATCTTGAAAAACTAAATGAAGAAATAAAAAATAAAGAATTAAACGAAAAACTAAATAACGAAAAAATAGATGTTACTTTACCTGGCACTAAATTAAATGTTGGAACTAAACATCCAATAAGTAAGGTTAGAGAAGAGATAGAAGAGTTTTTTATTTCTATGGGATATGATTTGTTAGACGGACCAGAGTTAGAAGAAGATTTATATAATTTTGAAATGCTAAATATTCCAAAAGGACACCCTGCCAGAGATATGCAAGATAGTTTTTATATTACAGAAGAAAAATTATTAAGAACTCATACTTCTCCTGTACAAGCTAGAGCAATGTTAAATAATAAAGAAAAATCTCCTATTAGAATTATATGTTCTGGATATACATATAGAAAAGATAATGATGATGCAACTCACTCTCATCAATTTCATCAAATTGAGGGATTATTTATTGATGAAAATATATCGATGTCTGATTTAAAAGGAACTTTAGAATTACTATCAAAAAAATTATTTGGTGAATCAAGAGAAATAAGAATAAGATCAAGTTATTTTCCTTTTACAGAACCTAGTATTGAAATAGATATAAGTTGTTTTAATTGTAGCAAAAAAGGTTGTAATATATGCAAGAATAGTGGTTGGATAGAAATTCTTGGTGCTGGTATGGTTCATCCTAGTGTTTTAAAAATGGGTGGTTATGATCCTAATAAATATACAGGATTTGCTTTTGGTATGGGTTTGGAGAGAATTTCAATGTTAAAATATGGAATAAATGATGTGAGATATTTTTATAATAATGACTTAAGGTTGTTAAATCAATTTATTAAGATAGAGGGTGACAATAATGAAAATAAGTAAGAAGTGGTTAGAAGAATTCATTGACATTGATGTATCTGTTGAAGAACTTGCAAATAAAATGTTGATGATAGGAAATGAAGTTGATTCTATTCATAAATTAAGTGATTCAACAAATTTGGTTATTGGTCACGTAATAGAAAAAAAACCTCATCCGGATTCAGATCATTTAAATATTTGTATGGTTAATTTAGGAGATGATGTTTATCAAATAGTATGTGGAGCGTCAAATGTAGATATAAATCAAAAAGTAATAGTTGCAAAAGTTGGTGCAATGCTTTCAAATGGTATGGAAATAAAAAAAGCAATTATTAGAGGCATTGAATCTAATGGAATGATATGCTCACTAGAAGAATTAGGAATAGAACCTAAATATATTGAAAATAAAGGTGGAATACATGTACTAGATAATAATGCTCCAATAGGAAAAAATGCATTAGAGTATATGCATTATGATGATACAGTTATAGATTTTTCTTTAACCGCTAATAGAGGAGATTTACAAAATATAATAGGTATGGCCTATGAAGTTGGTGCCGTACTCAATAAAAAAATAAAAGATGACAATTTTATAATTAATGAAATTAAAGAAAATCATGATATAAATATTATTTCTAACACCGATAAATGTAGTGCTTATCTTTCAAGAATAGTAAAAAATGTTGTAATAAAAGAAAGCCCAAATTTTATTAAAGCTAGATTAATGGCTTCTGGTATAAGACCAATTAATAATGTGGTTGATATTAGTAATTATATAATGATTGAATATGGTCAACCTTTGCATTTTTTCGATTATGACAAAATTGATAAAAATATAATTGTAAGAGAAGCAAATGAAGAAGAAAAATTTATTACTTTAGATGGAATAAATAGAACTTTAAGTAAAGGCGATATATTAATAACTAACAAAGATAATATTTTAGCAATCGCGGGAGTAATGGGAGGATTAAATTCTGAAATTACTAATGAAACTAAAAATATTTTTATTGAATCTGCTATATTTGATCCATTCAGTATAAGAAAAACATCAAAAAATATTTATAGAAGTGAATCAAGTATTAGATTCGAAAAAGGTGTAGACCCAATAAGAACAGAGAAAGCTTTAAATAAAGCTGCTTACTTACTACAAGAATATGCTTGTGGAGAAGTATTAAGCGATATTTATGGATTTAATAATAATGAATTAAATGACAAAGAAATTATGCTTTCTCCTAATAAGCTTAATAGAGTATTAGGAATGAAAATAGAAAAAAAATTTATTGAAGAAATATTTAATAAGTTAGATTTTAATTTTGAGAACATAAATGAATCTTTAAAAGTACTTGTTCCAAGAAGAAGACTAGACATAAATATTGAGGAAGATCTTATTGAAGAAGTTGGAAGAATATATGGTTATAATAATATGGAATCTACTTATCCAATTGGAGTAGTAAAACCGGGTAAATATAATGACAAATACGCTTATATTAGTAAAATACATAATAAAATGAGATCTATAGGTTTAAATGAAATAAAAACATATTCTTTACAAAAAGAAGATAATTTTAATAAATTTAATAACAATAATTATTCTATAATTAAATTGTTGCAACCTTTATCAGATGAAAGAAATACTTTAAGAAATAGTTTAATTCCTTCTATGATTAATATAATAGAATATAACTTATATAGAAATAATAAAGATTTATTTTTATATGAAGTTGGTAAAAGTTATTATATAGAAAACGAGTACAAAGAAGAAAACAAATTATGTATAGGAATTACTGGCAAATATTTGTCGAATGATTGGAAATATTCCACAATAAGCGCTGATTTTTATTTATTAAAAGGTATAGTAGAGAGTTTATTAGATTATTTAGGATTAAATAATAGATATAAGTTTATTAACGAAAACATTCCTAAGGAATTTCATCCTGGAAAGACCGCTAGTATATATATAGATAATCTTAATGTGGGTTATATTGGAGCTATTAATCCAGTTTTATATAATGAAGAAATATATATTGTTGAATTGAGTATAGATAAACTTTTTGATTTTAAGATTAGGAATATTAAATATAAAGAAATTACTAAATATCCATCAATAGTAAAGGATTTATCATTCATTCTTGATAAGCATATTAATTCTATTGATGTTGTTAATACAATAAAAAAATCAAATAGTAAAGTGATAGAAAAAGTAGAAGTATTTGATTTATATTCGGGAGAAAAAATCGATTCAAATAAAGTGTCAATTGGGTTTAAAATAACATTCATTGATAATACTAAAACATTAACAGATTCAGAAGTTAATATTCATTTTAATAAAATAATAGAAGATGTATTAAATACATATGAAGGCACAATTTTAAGAGATAAATAATCATTGAAATGGACCCCTAAATATGTTATACTTTTCGTATAGGAGGAATAAATATGGAATGGTTATACATTATAGTTGGAGTAGTTGTTGTTGTCGGCTTGTTTGTTTCGGGCACATATAATGCATTAGTAGGTGCTAGAAATAGAGCAAAAGATCAATGGGCTCAAGTTGATGTTCAATTAAAGAAAAGATTTGATTTAATCCCTAACTTAGTAGAGACTGTAAAAGGATATGCTAAACATGAAAAAGATACTTTTGAACAAGTGGTAGAAGCTCGTAATAAGTTTAATTCTGCTAATACACCAGAACAAGAAATGCAAGCAGCAGGTGAATTAAATGGGGTTTTAACCAAATTGTTTGCTTTAGCTGAAGCTTATCCAGAATTAAAAGCAGATCAAAACTTTTTGCAATTACAAGTTGACTTAAAAGATACAGAAGAAAAGATTGCTTATGCAAGACAATTTTATAATGATTCGGTATTAAATTATAAAAATAAATTAGAAATGTTTCCTTCAAATATAATAGCAAATATGTTCAAATTTACTGAAATGAAATTTTTTGAAGTTAATGAGTCTGAAAAAGAAACACCAAAAGTATCATTTAATGATAAATAGACTTACATTTGTAAGTCTTTTTTAAAGGAGATATATGAAAAAAATATTGTTATTAATAATGATGTTTTTACTTGTTACTAATGTAAATGCAATAGAATATACTATTGATGGTTTTTATGTTGATGCAACGGTTAAAGAAAATGGAGATTTATTAATTAAAGAAGTTATTGTACAAAGTGGACAGTTTAACGGATATTATAGAAGAATTACCCCAGATTCTGATAATATAAAATATGATGCAAGTTCTATTGAATTAATAAGAATTTGTGAATCAAACTTAACCGATTTTTCTGCAACAAGTAATTATACAAATTGTTTTAGTAAAGTATCAAGTGGAAGTAATGGAGATACTTTAGTATATGAAGAAAACTCATATTTAAATGGTGTTGAATATAAAATGTATAATTATTCTAATAATGAAACTAAAACATATTATATAGAATATTTATTAAAAGATGTCTCAATAAAGTATAACGATATTGGAGAAATAAGATGGAATTTCATTGGAAATATGTTTGTAGATGATATTAAAGACGTATTGATTAAAATTAATTTAGAGAAAGAATCAGAATTGTTAAGAGTATGGAGCCATGGTCCTCTATATGGAACAACAGAAATATTAAATAAAAAAAGTGTTAAATATTTTGCGTCCGATTTGGAAAAAGAAGAATATGTAGATGTTAGGTTGGTTTTTGATAAAGAATTATTATCTAATGTCAAAAAGAATTATTCTGAATCAGTATTAGATTCCATCATTGCAGAAGAAACCATCTTAGCAGATGAAGCTAATAAGGAAAGAGAAGAAGCAAAAGAACAAATGGAGCAATGGGAAAAAGAGCAGAAAGAATTAGAAAAAACAAGAAATAATACTTTCAAGTTTGTTTTATTACCATGGTTATTTGGTTTATTTGGATTATTAGGATATAACTATTATAAAAATGATAAAGAATTAGATCCAGAATTTAAACAAAAATATTTTAGAGATTTTCCGGATGAATCTTCACCAGAACTTGTTGAATTATTAGTAAGTGGGAAAATTGACTCTTTGGGATTATCTTCTTCTTTATTAAATATTATTCGAAAAAAAGGATTAACTTTTCAAGAGTTTATTACTAAAGAAGGTTTATTTAAAACAAAAGAAGTTAAAGATTATAGATTGATTTTAAATGAGAATAATTTAAAAGAACCCTTAACTGAAGAAGAAACATTTTTAAGAACATGGTTTTTAGAAACATATGGAGATAATACATCTTTTGAAATATCAAATTTAAACAAAAAACTTAAAAAAGAATCTGAAGCAATTGCTTTTATGGCTAAATTTAATGAGTGGAAGGGATTGTGTAGAAATAAATTTAATGCTTTTGATTATTATGAAGATAATGATAAAAGCAAAACACTTACAACTCTTTATGCTTTGGTTCCTCCGATTATTACTTTAGTAATAGGTCCAATTGCTATTCCATTTATAATAATAGGAGGATTAGCAACTATATACATATTATCGTATAAAAAAAGAAATAAAAAAGGAAACGAAAAATATCATATGTGGATGGCATTAAAGAATTTTATGATTGATTTTGGAAGTTTTAAAGAAAAAGAATTGCCTGAAATAATATTATGGGAAAAATATTTGGTTTACGCGAACGTATTTGGTATTGCGGATAAATTAAGGAAACAAATGGAAATTAAAATAAGAGAAATAGATCCTAATTTATCTTCAACAAATAGAGATATGTTTGATTATTTATTAATAAATAATATGATTAATAACAATATTGGAAATAGTGTTGCTAAAGCATATACTACTGCTAGATCAACTATTGCTAGAGCTGCATCTTCTTCAATGTCTTCTGGAGGAGGGTTTGGTGGAGGTTCTTCTGGCGGTGGAGGCGGAGGCGGAGGCGGAGGTGGAGGCGGAGGCTTCTAACTGTTCTCAAGAATTAAGCAATTAATTCTTTTTTTTGTTATAATGTAAGTAGGTGATATCATGAAAAAGATAATATTGATAGATGGAAATAATTTATTGTTTAGAAGTTATTATGCTACAGCATATTCTGGCGGAATTATGAAAAATAGCAAAGGCTTTCCGACAAATGCCTTATATGGCTTTACAAATATGATTAATAAAATAATAAATGAGGAGAAACCTGATTATATGTTAGTTGCGCTCGATAAAGGAAAAACATTTAGACATGATAGTTATGGCGATTATAAAGCAGGAAGACAAGAAACTCCAAATGAACTAATTCTTCAAATAGAATATTCAAAACAATTGTTAGAATCAATGGGAATATCTTGGAAAGAAGCTCCAGGATATGAAGCAGATGATATTATAGGTACTTTATCACAAAATATTGATGACGATAAAGAAGTGTTAATAATTAGTAGTGATAGAGATTTATTGCAACTTATTAATAAAAAAGTTAAAGTAAAATTATTAAAAAGTAAGGATTATTTATTATTAGATGAAACGAATTTTAAACAAGAATTTGGAATTGAACCAAACAAGGTAATTGATTTAAAAGGATTACAAGGAGATTCATCAGATAATATTCCTGGTGTTAAAGGAATTGGAGAAAAAACTGCTTTAAAATTATTAAATGAATATAAAAGTATCGAAAATATTTATGTAAATATTGAAAATATAAAAGGAAAATTAAAAGATACTTTAATTGAAAATAAAGACAATGCATTTATGTCAAAACAATTGGCTACTATTTATAAAGAAGTTCCATTAGATATAACTATTGAAGATATTAAATATAAAGGATCTAATGTTGAAGATTTAAAAATAAAATATGAAGAACTTGAATTTTATTCATTTTTAAAAAACATTAAGATTGAAAATAAAAATAAAGTTAATGAAATAAGAGTAGTAGATGATATAAGTTCTTTAATTTTTAATGAGCCTGTTTCAATATACATTGAATTAGACTCAACTAATTATCATACTTCTAATATATTAGGAGTTGGTTTATATAATGAAACTAACTGTATTTTTATTCCTGAATATGCATTAAAAGGGAAACTTCCTAGTAATATTAAATATACTTATGATTTAAAAAAATCTTTAATTGTTCTTAGAAAAAGAGCATTAGAGTTAGATGAAGTAAATTTTGATACTATGATAGCAGCATATCTTCTCAATTATAATATAAAAGATGATATTGCGTACTTATCAAATCAATTTGGATATGATATTCCTTTCTTTGAAGTAATAAGTAAGAATAGCAATATTGATATAGAATTGGTAAAAGAATTATGCATTAAAAAAGCAAAATTTATTTTTGATACACATAATAATTTTGATGAAAAAATTAATAAAGAAGGATATAAAGAATTGTTTTATAATACAGAAATACCTCTTATTAGAGTTCTTACAAACATGGAGTATTTAGGAATAAAAGTTGATAAAAAGATACTTAAAGATATGGAAGATGAAGTAAAAATAAAATTAGAATTATTATCAAAGACCATATACAATTATGCAGGTATTGAATTTAATATTAATTCATATAAACAATTAGGAGAAGTACTTTTTGATAAACTTAAAATACCCTCAAATAAAAAAAGAAGTACAGATAGAGAATATTTAATTAGATACAAAGATAAGAACCCTATAATAGAGAAGATACTAGAGTATAAGTTATTAAATAAAATATATACAACATATGTGGTGGGATTGCAGAATTATATAATGGAAGATTCAAAAATACATACTACTTATAATCAAACTTTAACTAGAACTGGAAGGTTATCTTCTATAGAACCTAACTTACAAAACATTCCAATAAGATATGAATACGGAAAATTAATTAGAAAAGCATTTTTACCAAGTAATGATTTATTAATGTCTGTTGATTATTCACAAATAGAACTTAGAGTATTCGCACATTTTTCTGAAGAAAAAAATTTAATTGATGCATTTAATCACAATATGGATATTCACACTAAAACTGCAATGGATTTATTTGGAGTTGCGGATTTTGAAGTTACTTCTGATATGAGAAGAAAAGCCAAAGCAGTTAATTTTGGAATTTTATATGGTATAAGCGGATTTGGATTATCCGAAAACTTAGATGTTGATTTTTCAGAAGCAAAGATGTTTATGGATAAATATTTAGAAACGTTTCCTGGAATAAAAAAATATATGGATAAAACTAAAGAAGAAGCAAAATCGTTTGGATACGTAAAAACTATTGAAGGAAGAAAAAGAGTAATTGACGAATTAAATAACGCTAATATGGCTATTAGAAAAAGCGGAGAAAGAATTGCTTTAAATACTCCAATACAAGGTAGTAGTGCTGATATAATTATGAAAGCAATGGTTGAAATAGAAAAAAAATTCAAAGAAGAAAGTATTAAAAGTAAAATGATACTTCAAATTCATGACGAACTGGTTTTTGATGTTATTTCTGAAGAAAAAGATAAGGTAGAGAATATAGTAGTTTCTGTTATGGAAAATATTGTTAAACTCAGAGTTCCATTAAAGGTATCTGTATCATATGGAAAAAATTGGTATGAAACAAAATAAGGAGGTAATATGGCTGTTACAAAAACAAAGTTTATTAATTATTCTAGGTGTCCTAGATATGTCGCTTTAGAGGAAATTAAAAAAGAAAGATTAAATGCAGATATATCATATGCAGATTATTTAGAAGAGGATATTGATTCAAAAAAAGAGGAATTAATATCACAAATGATAGATATTGATGAAGAAGGAAATGAAGAAGATTTAATAGATATTGTAGATGAGCAGTTAGAAATGATGTTACCTTATTATAAAAAAATAGAGCAATTAGCCGGAAAAAAAGTAGAGGATTTATTTGGAGGCACTTCAATATATGCAGAAAAAACTCAAGATCAAAAATCTTTTGAGTTTATAGATAATGGTATTAAATATTTATGTTATGTTGATATTTATAATGATAATGGAAAGATTAATATAATTGAAGTTAAGGCTTCAACTTCGAGAAAATTTATTAAAGAAATAAACGGAGGATATTATAAAAAAGAGAAATACTCGTTATTTTTTAAGGATAGCAATGAAATATATCGTTTAAAAGAAGAATTAATAGATTATAACTTAGAAGATGAAATGCCTAAAGAAGAGTATTATAAGAAGAGATTAAAACTAAAAGATAAACACAAATTTGGAAAATATATTTATGACTTAGCAGTCCAAAGAATGTTTATTGAAAAAGATACTAATAATTATGAAATAAACTATTATCTTGCGGTTTTAAATCATGAATATGTATTTGATGGAACATTTATAGATGGAATTCCCCAATATTCAAACGATATTATTTCAATTTTTGATTTTACTAATTTAACAAAAGAATTACAAATTGATGTTATTAACGATAAAGAAATTATTGAGAAATATATACAAGATATGAATGCGGAACCAACTGAATTAGGTGCTTTTTGTGAACACAAAAAACCTTCAAAATGTAAGTATTGTAAAATATGTTTTGACTTTATTCCAAAAATTAATTCTTCTTTAAACTATATGGGAGGATCAAATTTTAAAGATGAATATGGAGAAAATCATAAAGGGTTAGATCTAATAAATGAAGGATATATAAAATTGTTGGATATTCCTGAAACTTGGATAAAAAATCCTAATCATATGATTCAAAGAGAATGTACTGAGTTTCATAAAGAATATATAGATAAAGAAAAAATTAAAATTGCAATCGAATCTTTAAAATATCCTATATATCATTTGGATTTTGAAACTTTTCCTTGTCCTTTACCTAAATTCAAAGGAGAGTCTTGTTATACACAGTCTCCATTTCAATTTTCTTTACATATAGAAAAAGAACCCGGTATTTGTGACAAAGAAAAAGATCACTATGAATTTCTATCAGATAATCCAAATATTGATTGTAGAGAAAATCTTACAAAAGCATTATGTGAATATATAGGAGATGAAGGAACCGTTTTTGCGCAATCATATTCTTTTGAAAAAACAAGATTAAAGGAATTAGCAATCATTTATCCTCAATATAAGGAAAGACTACATAAAATGATAGAAAATGCTTTTGATTTAATATTTATTATAAAAAATAATAAGGATTTTTATAAAGAATTAAATATTGATAATTATGATAAGGTTAATTATTATAATGAATTATTAAGTGGTTCATATTCAATAAAGAAAACATTACCAGTATTTAGTGATTTAACTTATGAAAAATTGGATGTTAAAAATGGTAATCAAGCTATGGTTACATACGCTAATTTTATTAATATGAATAGTGAAGAGAAAAAAGCAAAATATGATTCGTTATTAGAATACTGTAAGCAAGATACTTGGGCAATGGTTGTAATACTTAATAAGTTAAGAGAATTATCTAAATAATTGTAAATATACGTAAAAGTCAATTGATTAAATAGAATTAATGTTTTATCCTTAAAATAGGAGTGTGATACTATGATTTATCCTTCTATAGATAAAATATTAAATGTTATTGATTCAAAGTATGTACTTGTTCATATTGTTTCAAAAAGGGCAAGAGAAATGATAGAAACTAATCATACGCAATTAAAAGAATATAAATCTGTAAAAGAAATTGGAAAAGCTCTAGAAGAGATATCTGAAGGTTTAATACATGTAAAAGAGTATTAAATCTTTTTTAATAAGGAGGACTATGAAAATTAATAAAATAATAAAACAGAGTAAAAACAAATACAAAATAATTATTGAAGAAAAAGAAATTATAGTTTATGAAGAATTACTTATTAAATATAATATATTAACTAATAAAACTATTGATGAAACAACATTAAATAAAATAGAAAAAGAAAATCTATTTTATGAAGTGTATGAAAAAGCATTAAAATATTTAGATATTAAAATGAGATTAGAGAATGAAATGGTTTTATATTTAAATAGATCATATGATTTAAAGATAGTAGAAAAAGTAATAGAAAGGCTTAAAAAAGAAAATTTAATCAATGACTCTAAATATATAAAATCATATATTAATGATAAAATTTCTTTGTCTAGTGATGGACCATATAAAATAAAAAGAGATTTAATTAATAAAGGAATAGATGAATCTATTATCAATATTGAAGATTTAGATAATACTTTAATAGAAGAAAAATTAAAAAAACTAATTATTAAGTATTCAAATATTAACAAAAATAATAGTAAATCGGTAATAAAAACAAAAGTAATAAATTATTTTATAATGCAAGGATTCGATAAAGAAATGATAATAAATACATTTGAATTATTAAATATTGAAGGGGATAATAATAAAATAATGATTGAATATAATAAATTGAAACAAAAATATTCCAAGAAATATAGTGGATATAAATTAGAATCAACGATAAAACAAAAATTATTTCTAAAGGGATATTCTATTGATGAAATAAATAATATAAAATAAAAAGGAATTATTCAGTAATTCCTTTTTGTTCATTTAAATAATTATCATATCTAATTTTCATTTCTGAATCAAATATTTCTAATTCATAAGTTTCTCTTAATTTTTCCATTGCAAATGCTTCCATATTTGTACTGTTTGCAACTTTTTCTTCCGCAAGAATATCTTTAATATCCTCTTTTAAATCTTCTAATTTTCCTTTTTCATCTTGTTTTTCTTTATAAATAATGTGATATCCAAATTCAGATTTAACTGGTTCTTTTGTATATTCTCCAACTTTTAAACTAACTGAAGCTTCTTCAAATGAAGTAACCATAACACCTCTATTAAATGGTTCTAATTTTCCTCCTTCAGAAGCGCTTCCATCAGCAGAATTCTTTTTAGCTAGTTCTTTAAACTTATCTAATTTATTTGAAGCAGCATCTATTTCTTTAATTAATTCTTTTGCTTTTGCCAAAGCTTTTTCTTCTGCTTCTTTTGTTGACTTATCTTTTTCATCTTGTTCCATAGTATCTTTTATTGCACTTGTATCTGGTTTAATTAATATATGGTAAGCGGTAATATCTCCAATTGCAACATTGTCATAATATGCTTTAATATCTTCTTCTGTAACTAATGTTAATGCGTAATCTTTTATAGCCATACTTTTCTTCAAGTTCATTTCTAATAATTCATAAAATTCTTTTTCAGTGCTTACTCCATAATAATATTGAATAGCTTCCGCAAAATCAGACCCCATTTGTTCTTTTGCACTTAAAATTTGAGCTTCAACTTGTTGCTTCATATCAGATGTAGTTTTATATTCTTGATTTAATAATTTTATATTAATTTCATTAATCATATATGCAAATCCATAATTAAATTTTAAATCCTCATATAATTCTTGAGCAGTCATGTTTGCACCCTTCATTTTAAATAATAATTCTTTTCCATCTTCTATTTTAGGGGTTCCACATCCAGCCAAGATTACTAATGCTAATAAACCAACAAAAACTTTTTTAAAATTGTTCATATTTCCTCCTTGTGACTAAAAGAATTATACTAAAAAAACACTAATATGTAAATGTTTTTAAGTATTTTCCTTTATCTATTGCTCCAAAAAAGCAATAGTGATAAAATATTTATACAGGTGATTAAATGAAAATTAAAGACCTAGATATTAATTATGTACAATATGGTAATAAAAAGGGAAAACATATAATTTTGCTTCATGGATGGGGCCAAAACATTTTTGTTATGGATACAATTGGTAAAAAACTTGAAAAATATTTTTATATTACAAATATAGATTTGCCGGGTTTTGGTAAAAGTGAGATTCCAAAAGAGGCATTGAATATATATGAATATAGAGAAATAATAGAATTATTGTTGCGCAAATTAAAAATAAATAATCCAATAATAATAGGTCACTCATTTGGTGGAAGGGTTGCCATTACTTATGCAGCTAAAAATAAAGTAGACAAATTAGTTCTTCTTGCTTCTCCATTTAGAAAAAAGGAAGTTAATAATAATTTAAAATTAAAACTGTATAAATTTTTAAAAAAAGTACCTGTAATTAATTTGCTGGAAGATTGGATTAAAACAAAGGTGGGATCATCTGATTATAGAAATGCATCTCCATTAATGAGAGAAATACTTGTTAATGTTGTTAATCAAGATTTAACTAATGAATTAAAGGATATTGAATGTCCAACACTACTTATATGGGGTTCATTAGATAGTGCTGTTTCAATTGATGAAGCCAAATATGCTGAAAGTATAATGAAAAATGCAGGGTTAGTGGAAATAGAAAATGCAACACATTATGCATTTATAGAACAAAATTATAGAGTAATTAAGATATTAGAAAATTTTTTTGAAGTTGATAAAAGCAGGAGGAAAAAATGAAAATAAAATTAGGAGTAATATTTGGTGGAGAAAGTGTAGAACATGAAATTAGTGTTATTTCTGCAATTCAAGCTATGAAAGCATTAGATGAAGAAAAGTATGAAATAGTACCTATATATATATCAAAAGATAGAGAATGGTATACAGGAGATTTGCTTAAAGATATTGATTTATATAAAGACTTTGATAACTTAAAAAAATATGCTAAGAATGTAGTCTTATATAATAAGGAAGGATCATTTGTTCTTCAATCAAAAAAAGGATTTAAAAAAATAGTTAATGAAATTGATCTTGTACTTCCTGTTATGCATGGTACTAATGGAGAAGATGGTTCAATTCAAGGATTTCTTAATATGATTGGATTACCATATGCTGAAAGTAATTTATATGCTGCTACAATTGGTCAAGATAAAGTGTTTCAAAAACAAATTCTTCAAAGTGAAGGATTACCAGTTACAGAATATATGTGGTTCTTCGACAATGAGTATTTAGAAGATTTTAATTCTATAAAAAAAAGAGTAAAAGAAATCGGATATCCAGTTATTATTAAGCCATCAAGATTAGGCAGTAGTATTGGAATTAAGATAGCAAAAAATGAAGATAGCTTGAAAACTGCAATTGATGAAGCAATTAGATATGATGACAAGATATTAGTTGAAAAAATGATTAGTAATTTAGTTGAATTAAACTGTGCTGTTATAGGTAACAAAGAACAAGTTGAAACGAGTTTAATAGAAGAAGTATTGTCAACTGATGAATTACTAAGTTATAAAGACAAATATATTGGTGAAAAGAAAACAAAAGGTATGCTATCTACAAACAGAATAATTCCCGCAGAAATTAGTAAAAAAACCGAGAAAGAAATATATGAATTATCTCAAAAAACTTTTAGGTCATTAAATTTTAGTGGTGTTGTTAGAATTGATTTTTTAATGGATAATAAAACTAATAAAATATATATTAATGAAGTTAATACTATTCCTGGATCTCTATCATTTTATCTTTGGAATAAAGAAAGTAAAAATTATACTAAATTATTAGATGAAATAATAAATCTTGCAATTAAAGATTATAAAAATAAATCAAATAAAACATATTCATTTGAAATTAATATTCTAAAAAATTATTCAGGTCTTAAAGGAAAGAAAGGAAAATTAAAATATTAATTTTCTTTTTTTGTGTTATAATTTTATTATATAGGAGTGATTTATGGAAAATGAAAATATAAAAAGTAATAAAAAATCATTTATAATATTGCTATTAATAATTGCGATAATTGGTATTATTATAATGGGTTACTATTTTGTAAACAATTCTTCAAGCAATAAAAATAATGATAAAGAAAAAAATGTGGAAATAGATAATAAAAACGAAGATTCAAAACAAGATGCCATAGATGCTAACAATAATCAAACATCAAAGTCAGATGAAGAGATATTTAATGAGATTGAGGATATAATAGAAAATGAGTTGTATGTATTTTATGGATTAGATAGTATTGATGATTTATCTTCTGAAATAAAAGCTTATTTAGCTATTAGTTTATTTCAAAAGAATGTGGGATTAAAAGATTATATCGAAAATTTTGTTCCTTTAAAATCAGAAGATTTAAAGAAAGAATTTGATAAAAGTAGTTTAGGTAAGTTTGAATTTGTTGATACAAATATTCCGTGCATGTTATATGAAAAATTTGATCATTATGAATGGACATATCATCCTGAGAGTGACACATATGAATATACTGAATTAGGCCATGGAGGTTCATTTGTATCTCCTGCTGACAAACAAATAATAAAAAAGAACAAAGATAACGGGCTTTATGTAATATCATATAAATATTTGTGGGAATATTTTGGTACAAGTGATGAAGAAGAAATAAGTATATATAAAAATTTTGAAGATGAAAAGTCTTTGATTAAGCCTTTAACTAAAATTAGTAGAGACTATAATAAAAATATATTAATAGAAACAAAAGCCACCGAAGTATTAAGTGAGTTAGATACATATACTTATATTTTTGAGTTAATAGACAATAAATTATATTTAAAAGATTTCAATAGAAATTAATAAAATCATTTAAAATATACTTTTAAATAAAAATATAGTATAATTATCAAAGGTGATAATATGGATATATATATTCAATATACAATTATAGTAATTATTCTTATTTTCATTGCAATAATTGCAATTAAGGGAAGCAAAAAAGACTTTAAGGTAGAGGCAAATAAATTAGTTGAATTATTGGGTGGAAAAGACAATATAATTAAAATGGAAGTTAAGCATTCTAGATTTAAGGTTACCTTAAAAAATGTTTCTTTAGCTAATAAAGAATCTATACAAAAGCTAGGAGCAAAAGGAATCGTTGAAATTGATAATCAACTAAAGATAGTATTTGATGCTAATGCGGAAAAACTAAAAAAACATATAGAAAATTTAAAAAAGAATGATGCTATAAAATAAACACATTATTAAATGTGTTTATTTTTATTTTGTATCGTATATGTTTTAGATTTTAAAAAATCAATTTCATGTTTTTCAAAGTTAATTACATTACTAGGAGTATTAATATCAAAATTTTGTTTTTCATACACATCAATTGAAGTAGTATAATAGAAATTAAGTTTATTAAGTTCTTTTATTGTAATATAGTTTAATAGTAATGACTCAGCAATTTTATAATTATGATATTTATTGTTTTTAAAAGAATAATATAACATTTGGTCTTCATCATTATTAACAAAGTCTCTTACTAAAAAATAATTTCCATAAATACAGCTATTTTGTTTTTTGTATCTTATTATTCTGCTTGGTGAGGAAGTGAAATCCGATTTATCAAACAAATAATTTTTAACTTTTATTTTTTGCATGTTTAAAGCTTTATTTAAGTCATTGTTATTTGATAACAACTCATTAATAATGGTATCTTTATTTTCTAAAAAAATATATAGTGAATCTACTAGTAATTCATCCTCATTAAAGCACATTTCACTGTAATCGTTGGAAAGGAGTTCTTTAAAATCTGGAATATAGTTTAAAATAATATCCTTATAAATTCTTTGCCATTCGAAAATATTCATTCCGAGAAGATGAGCTAAAGAACAATGATTTAAAGATATTAGATAATCTTTATTATTGCTTGAGTTAATTTTAAATATTTTATTTTCAAATTTTTTATTATATAGATTAATATTATTTTCTATGGAAACAAAAATATTATTTAAGTCTTCTTCATTTATTTCTTTAACACTTTTTATTAAAAAACATTTTAAATCTTTTTCACTTATACTAGTAACTCCTTTTTTCTCTTTTAAATTATTTAGAATTGTTTTTAATGAGTCTGTTTTATTTGAATGTTTATCAAATACAGTTCCATATAAGATGTCAGAAGAAACAGATGATAATATATTATATAACTCCTCGGTATTTCCGTTTGCTATATGTTTTCTTGCTTGTAATAAAGTTATAAAAGTACTATCATCCATCAATGTACCTCCAAATAATAAAAATAAAGAAAAATCACTTTCGTGATTTTATTTTAAAACATATGGATTGGCTTTGCTTCCATCTCCACTTAATATTGAAACATCAGACTTTAAAGATATTACAAAGTGAGCATAATGCTTCCCAATAGCATCTCTAGATATTAGACCTTCTTTTGGAAATATTCTATATACTTTGTGAGTTGTACCTTTTACAGGTGTAATTGACCAATAACTATCATAAGCAGCCATAAAATTGTAATTCTTACATGACATTATATTTGAAGGGCAATTAGGGTCATTTGAAGCATTTAAATATTCGTTTACACTAGGTAAACCTATAAATTGATTATCAAATATTTTTTGACATTCTGTGCTTCCATCAATAGTTTTATCTTCAAGATCTCTTTCTCCAATACATAAATTTATAAATGATAATTTAGCTTTACTCTTGTTAGAAAAATTTTCTGATTTATTATAAAAATTGGTAACATAGTCTTTTATTCTACTTATTTCGTATTTGTTGATACCTACTATATTATTTTCTTCTACATTGAACCTATCATCCCAAGTTTTACTTTCTGCTTGCTTCCCATTATACATAAGTTTTATACTTTTATCTTCTTCTATTTGAATAATTCTCCAATTTTTACCTGCAAATTCTATATAGTTATTTGGTTTATCTCCTCTAAATACATATTTATTTCCTAATACAAACAATCCATTAGTACCAGTTTTTGATTCTTCTTTTGCTAAAGAAACTAAATGATCATAAAGTAATAAAGTATCATTTTTAATTCCACAATCAACATAAGGATTATAAAAAAACTCATTATTAACATTTGTTACAGTAATATATGAAGAACAGCTCTTTGGTGCTCCATATTGATCAGTAGTTTGTTTTAAGTATTCTCTTTCTATTAATACATCTGAAGTTACTCTATCCATCCCATAGTTTGAACTAGGTAATAAATATGGTTTTTCTTTGTAGTATTTTTTAGCAGCAGCAATTAATTGATTTTCACTTGCGTTTGTTCCCATTTTAGAATCTTGAACAAGTCTAATAATCAATAATATTACAACTATTAGTACAGTAACTATTATTATCCATCTTATTATTTTTTTCATATTTTTTATTACACCTCATTTAAATTATAACATAATTTTATTTTATTTATTAACTAATCTATATAAATTTATGGATGGTTTATTAAATAATCTAATATTTAATACTGAAGTACCCAATCCAGATGAAATATAGAAATTAGTATTATTTACTTTGTAATATTCATCATAATATATTTTAGCACCCTTAGGAGTAATTAATTTTCCTATTATTGGTAATCTTACTTGACCATTATGAGAATGACCCGCAAGAACTAAGTTTAAATTTTGTTTATTTATATATTTCATATTATCCGGTTCATGCATCAATAATATTTTATATTTGGGATTTTCTTTATCAAATTTCAAATTAATGTTTTTTTCTATGCTTGAAGCAATTCCAGTTAAACAAATTGAATCAATATCTTTATATACTATATCATTACTATTTTCTAAATTTATAAAATCACTAGTTTCCATTATCTCATAAAATTCTTTATTAACTAAATCGTGATTTCCACCAACAAAATAATTTCCGTATTTAGATTCTATTTTAGATAAATTATCTATTAAAATATTTTTTATATTAGAATTTACTTTAGTGTCTCTATCTATTAAATCTCCAGTAAATACAATAATATCTCCTTTTAGTTTATTTATTTCTTCTATAATATTTATTAAATTGTTTTCTTTTACTATTCTTCCATAGTGCAAATCTGAAAAATGAACAATTTTTAATCCATAAAAAGATTTAGGCAAATTTTTATCAATTACTTTGTATTCTTTTATTATTAGTCCTTTTATTCCAAATACAAAAGCATAAGTAATAATTAAGGTAATAAATATTAATACAAAGCCAATTATTTTATATTTAATATTCTTATTATTTTCTTTCATATTATCAACCAATTAAAGGCAGTAACATACTTAATGTTACCATTATTAAATTATGAATTAAGTGAAACGCAATTGGCGCAAATATCGTTTTGGTTTTATCATATATATATGCAAATACAAGTCCTAAGGCTCCATAAGGTAATATAAATAAGAAATCAGTAATATCTTTAAATGAATTAACAACATGAGCTAATCCAAATATAAATCCACTCATTACTATATATACATGTTTATCTATTAAGAATCCTTTTACTGTCTTTCTATATATAATTTCTTCGGTAATGGGAGCAACTATAACTGTTGAAAAAAACATATATAACGGCATTTTTTCTAATAATTCTCTAACTAGTTTTTCGTTTTCGGGAATATCATTTGTGGTAAAAAAAGTAATAAGTAAATTTAATATACTCATTGCTATTAATCCATAAACCCAATATTTTGCGTTGTTTAATATGATGTTTTTCCAATCTTTTTTAAATATATTCCATTCTAAAACAATGTCTTTTTTATACACGAAATATATTATTAATATGAACAAAATATCAACAAATAATAAAAAAACATTACTTGGTATTGATATTTTATCTATAAACAAATGCAATATAAGATACATTATATAAGGATAAAAAATGCTAAAAATAAAAAATAAAAAATGTTTATATGGTCTATTCATGTTTCCTCCATAATAATTATAGCAAAAAAAGACAAATAATAATCTATTAATTTTATTTTTTATGTGTTATAATGTCAATGTCAACAGGGAAGTGGATCATAAGACCCACTTTTTATATCGATTAGGAGGAATATGAATAACAAAATAAAAAATATAATAAAAGAAGAATTAGAAAAAAATAATATTGTTTTAGATAGCATTGAATATATTAAAGAAGATAATACGAATTATTTAAGAATAATTATAGATAAAGAAGGATATGTAACTTCTAAGGATTGTGTTGAAGCAACCAAATTAATTAATCCAATATTAGATAAAGAAGATCTAATTAAGGAATCATATATATTAGATGTTTGTTCAAAGGAGAGAGGATAATAATGGACGGAAAAGAATTTATAAATGCAGTTGATATTGTATCTAAAGAAAAAGGAATTTCAAGAGAAATAATTTTTGAAGCAATGGAGTTGGCTCTTGCTTCAGCATACAAGAAAAATTTTGATTCAAAAACAAATGTAAAAGTTGATTTAAATAGAGAAACGGGAGACATTAAGGTATATAGAGTGTTTAATGTTGTTAAATCAATACCAGATAATGAAGAAGATGAATTAAAGGATTCTTATATTACTTTTAAAGAAGCTAGAGAAAAAAATATAGATGCTAAAATTGGCGATACTTTTCAAGAAGAAGTAACACCTAAAGACTTTGGAAGAGTAGCTACTTCTACTGCGAAACAAGTAGTAATACAAAAAATAAGAGAAGCCGAAAGAACAAGCATAATGGAAGAATTTAACGGAAAACAAGATGAATTATTAATTGGTCAAGTATCAAGAGAAGATGGTGCTAATTATTATTTAGATTTAGGTAGAGCTCATGGAATACTTCCAAAGACAGAAACTATCCCTGGAGAAAACATTAATATGGGTTCCAGTTTAAAAGTATATGTCACAAAAATTGACGATTCAGGTAAGGGCCCTCTAATTTTGTTATCTAGGATACATTATGGTTTTGTTAAAAGATTATTAGAGTTAGAAATACCGGAATTAAAAGAAGGCATAATTGAATTACATGGAGTTGCAAGAGAAGCTGGAAGTAGAAGTAAAATATCTGTCTCATCAAACAATTCAAAAGTGGATGCTATTGGAGCATGTATTGGAGAAAAGGGATCAAGAATTAATAGAATAACAAAAGAACTAAATGGAGAAAAAATAGATATAGTTTTATTTGATAAAGATCCAGTAACATTTATTAAGAATGCATTATCTCCTGCAAAAGAAGTAAATGTATTAATATTAAATCCTGATGAAAATCAAGCTATTGCAATTGCAGAAGGTGAACAATTGTCATTAGCAATTGGTAAAAGAGGACAAAATGTAAGGCTTGCTGCTCGTTTAACTAAATATAGAATAGATGTAAAAACACCAGAAGATATGAGAAAAGATGGAATAAATATTAAGTTTGAATAGAGGAATTTATGAAAGAAAAAAAAATACCATTAAGAAGTTGTGTAGTAACTAAAGAAAAATTACCTAAAAGAGAATTAATTAGAGTTGTAAGAACAAGTGATGGAATTAAAATTGATGTTACTGGAAAACTAAATGGAAGAGGAGCATATATTAAAAGAGATATTAAAGTTATTGAAAAAGCTTCTAAAGAGAATCAATTATCTAGAGCTTTGCAAACTGAGGTACCTAAAGAAATATATGATGACTTAATAAAAATGTTAGATTAAAGAAAGAGGTGATACTCTATGATGACCGTAAAAGATTACGCAGTAGATGTTAAAAAAAGTATAAATGAAATATTAGACAAGTGTATAGAACTTGGTATTTCAGCATTCAATGAGAACGATGAGCTAACAGAAGAAAATGTAATAGATTTAGATAATAATTTAACTTTTGAAGAAGAAGACGATATTGTAGAGGAAGTTGTTGAAGAACTTGTAAATAAGAAAATAGATGATACTATTAAATTGGAAAAATTTACAAAGAAAGATTATTCTAACACTGAAGATTATAGTGCAAAAAGAAAAGAAATGTACAAAAATAAAGAGAAATTAATTTCTAATATTCCAAATAATCAAGAGAATATTGTTGTTTATAAAGAAGGAATGACTTTATCATCTTTAGCTGAAAAATTACAAGAAAATCCAGTTACTTTAATAAAAAAATTTATGAGTATTGGAGCAATGTTAAATGTTAACTCTATAGTATCATTTGAAGATGCTGAATTGGTTATGGTTGATTACGATAAAGAGTTGAAAAAAGAAGAAACACAAGATGAATCTAATTTCGAAAAACTAGAAATATCTGATATTAAAGAAGATTTAGAAGAAAGACCTCCTGTAGTTACTATTATGGGTCATGTTGATCATGGTAAAACAACGCTATTAGATACTATTAGAAAGACAAATGTTGTATCTGGCGAAGCTGGTGGGATTACTCAACATATAGGTGCATATCAAATAACATTTAAAGACAAAAAAATAACATTTATTGATACTCCTGGACATGCTGCATTTACTGAAATGAGAGCTAGAGGAGCATCTATTACTGATATTGTAATAATAGTAGTTGCGGCAGATGATGGGGTTATGCCTCAAACTAAAGAAGCAATTGATCATGCAAAAGCAGCAAAAGTACCTATAATTGTTGCAGTGAATAAAATAGATAAACCCAACTCAAATCCTGAAAAAGTAATGAAAGAATTAGCTGAATATGGATTATCTCCTGATACTTGGGGTGGAGATACTTCTTATGTAAATGTTTCGGCTTTAAAAGGAACTGGAATAGATAAATTATTAGAAAATATTTTGTTAATTTCTGATATGGAAGAATATAAAGCTAATAAAAATAGATATGCTTTAGGAACTGTAGTAGAAGCGAATTTAGATAAAAATCTTGGACCTTCAGTAACTGTTTTAGTTCAAAATGGTACGCTTAGATTAGGAGACCCTATAGTTGTTGGATCAACTTATGGAAAAGTAAGGACTTTAAAAGATGATTTAGGTAAAAGTATTGTAGAAGCTTTACCTAGTTCTCCAGTAAAGATTACAGGATTAAACGGAATGCCAACAGCTGGTGATAAATTCATGGCTTTTGAAACTGAAAAGCAAGCAAAAACTATAGGAGAAACAAGAAATGAGAAGGCGAGATTTAAATCGCTACATCAAGAAGAAAAGTCAATAGATGATTTGTTTAATGCTATTGGAAACAATAATAAAGAAGTAAATATAATTATAAAGGCTGATGTAAAAGGTTCGGAAGAAGCTGTAAAACATTCTTTAGAAAAAATTGATGTTGAAGGCGCAAAAATAAATATAGTAAGAAGTGCAACAGGACCAATAACAGAAAGCGATGTTATTTTAGCGAGTGCAACAAATTCTATTATTATAGGTTTTAATATAAAAACTTCAATAAATACATTAGAGATGGCTAAAGAGAAGAAAATAGAAATAAAGGAATATAATATAATATATAAAGTAATTGAAGATTTAGAATCATCTTTGAAAAATATGTTGGATCCTATATTCGAAGAATCTATTACGGGACATGCGGAAATTAAAAAAATATTTACTTTCTCAAAAGTTGGAACAATTGCTGGATGTGGTGTAAAAGACGGAATAATTAAAACCAGTTCAAAAGTAAGAGTATTAAGGAAAGACAACATTATTTATGATGGTAGTATAAGCGCAATTCAAAGAGAAAAAGATAATGTAAGAGAAATAAAACAAGGTTTTGAATGTGGAATTACTTTAAATAACTTTAATGATTTAAAAGAAGGAGACATAATTGAAGCATACGAAATGATTGAGGTTAAAAGAAAATGAAAATTAAAGGAGAAAGAATTGCATCTTTCCTTATGAAAGAAATAAATGATATTTTATTTAATAAGGTTAGAGATAAGGGGATTCTAGGGACTTCAGTAACCTCAGTAAGTTTATCTTCTGATTATGAATATGCTAAAGTTTATTGTATTAATTTAGACGATAATAAAGATTCTATAAAAGAATTAAACAAAAGTAAAGGTTTTATTAAATCGGAATTATACAAAAGAAAATTACCCTTAAGAGTTTTGCCTGAATTAGAATTTATATATGATGAATCTATTGAATATGCAAAAAAAATAGAAGATAAAATAAAAGAGATAAATGATGTAAAAAGATAGTAACACTATCTTTTTTTATGATATAATTTTTGTATAATGAGGTAATAATATGAATGAATTTCAATACGAAGTGGATAATAAGGCAACAACAAAAAATACAAATTATACAATTTTTTTGATAATAGGAATAGTAATAGTATTATTGATATATAATTTTTTTCCAAATAATATGAAAGATAAAGAAGCTGCTTATTCAATAATAGTAGATAAATTATGCGGAAGTGCAATTAGTTATTCAGAATTAAAAGAAATAAAAAAAAGCATACCAGGAGAAACAGTATATGTAAAAGTGGGAGAACTACAATCTTCTTTTTTAGTAACAAATAAAGATTTAATAGATCCTAGATTAAAAGGTGAAGAGGCAAAGATACCAGATAAAGCCTATGTTAGACTATCTTTGAATCAAAAAGGGGATTTATTTTGTGAAGGCTTAATAAATAATGAAGATGATATTAATCCCCCAATATTAAATTTGAAAGGATCAAAAGAGATTGTAATTGTTAAAGGTACTAATTTTATAGATCCAGGAGCAAAATCAGTAGATGATTATGACGGAGAAGTATCATCAGAATTACAAAGAAGTGGAACAGTAAATACTAATGAAGTTGGAGAATATGAAATAAAATATATATCATCAGATATGGCTGGAAACACTTCTGAAACTTCCAGAATAATTAAGGTCGAAAATTATGATGAAATAGAAGAAACAAAAGCAAAACCTGTAGATACAATTAATCCAATTATTGACATTAAAGGGTTAAATCCTTATTGTGTTGAACTTGGAACAACTTATATAGAACCGGGTGTAGAAGCAAAAGATAACGTTGATGGGAATATTAGTGAAAAGATTATTGTGGATTCAAAAATAAAAGAAAACATATCGGGAACATATCGGGTAATTTATTGGGTTACGGATGTTTCAGGTAACAAAGCAACAGCATATAGGTCAGTAATTGTAAAAGATAGTTGTCAACCAAAAAAAGAAGAACTACCTACAAAAATTTCTAATGAAGAATATGGAGAGACAACTAAAAGAATTAATACAAAACCACAAATAACATTATTGGGAGATACCTCTATAACTATAAAAGTTGGAGAAGAATATAGTGATTTGGGAGCATATGCTTCTGATAAAGAAGATGGAGATTTAACTCAAAAGATAAGAATAGATAGTACAAAAGTAAAAAACAATAAAGGCGGAATATACAATGTATATTACGAAGTTGAAGATAATCAAGGATTAAAAGGAAAAGCCAAAAGAATAGTAAATGTAATAGATTCAAATGCTATTTCAAATGTAGCAACATTTAATAAAACGCCATTAGATTTAAGAATTAAACTTGGACATGAAGAAAAAATAGAAATGTTAAATGCCAAAGATTCTTTTAATAACGACTTAGATGTTGAAATAACAATTGAAGATTCGAGTGGGAACAAAGTTGATAAAATTGATTTTTATAAGATTGGAAATTATATAATAAAATATAATGCGACTCCAAAAAAAGGAATAAGTCAAACAGTAACTAGAAAAATAGAAATATACGATGATTTATCACCTAGTTTATTGGCGCCTTCTCAAATAATTGAAGAAGTAAGATCCGACAAATGTGAAATTACAGAAGAATATTTATATTCAAAAGGATTAACAACAAATGATGGAAACAATAAGGTAATGCCTAAATTAGTAATGGCAAATTCTACCAATAATTTGTGTTCCATAGGAGAATTTAATATATCATTATATTCAATAGATGAATCAAATAATAAATCTGAAGAAAAAAACATAAAAGTAATTATACAAGAAAAGAATATAGTTCAAGATAACGTTACAAATATAGAAATTACTAATTGTCCTGATGGAAAAATAGATTTAAAAACAAATAGTACTTATCAATTAAATGCAATTGTATATCCAACTGAAGCCTTAAATAGAAAAGTATCATGGAGTTCATCAGATAGTGATATTGTATCTGTAATAAATGGTAATTTAAGTACTTCCTCAGTTGATGGAAAAGTAGTTATTAAAGTAGAAAGCGAAGACGGTAAAAAAAGTAATGAATGCGAAGTAAAGGTTGAAAAACAAATAACTGAAGAAAAAATACATTTAGTAAAATCAGTTGAAATAATTGGATGTGAAACAGGAAGTTTAATTATACAAAAGAATACTTCAAAAATACTAAGTAGTAAGATTAAACCCGAAAACGCAACAAATAAAAATGTATCATGGAATACAAACGGCACCAATTTATCAATATCTTCTAATGGAGAATTAAAAGGTATAAATATTGGAGAATCAACAATAGAATTAAAATCTGAAGATGGAAATAAAATTTCTTTATGCAAAATAACAGTAGTAGAAGAGCCAATTTATAAAGATGAAACAGCACCTTCAAAAGTAAGAATATTATCGAGTAATGTTAACAAAGATCCATATAACAAAGACGGGATATGGTATGGAGGAGTAGGAAAAAGAGAAATAAAGATAGTTTTAGAATCAATTGAAAAAGAATCTAAAATAATTAAGTTTATCTTTCTAAATAAAAACGGTAAAATAATTAATGAATTCTACCCATTAGTAAATGATAATAATAAAGCTGAAATAAATTGGACAAAAGATATAAATGAGGAAGTATCAATAATATCTATAAATAGTGAAGGTTTAAAAAGCGAACCATCAGATTTATTAGTTTTAAAATTAGATAATACTGGTCCGATAACCACATTTACTAGTTGGATAGAAAATCCTGAAATGTGGACAAAAGATACAAGCATAAAAGTAAGTTACTCCTCAGTAGATAAGCTATCCGGAGTAGTAAGATATGAATATACTCATGATGATGTTAAAGCAAAAGAGGCTAAGGACATAAAAATAGAAGGAACTACAAAATCAATAGAAATGGTATTTAATGAAAGCAATATAAGCAAATATGTTTATGTTAGAGCTGTAGATACTTTGGGAAATATAGGTCCTTGGACAGAAAAACCATCATATTTAAATATGGATTCAGTAGCACCTAAAGCACCAACAATAAAAATATTAAATAATAATACTTCTAAAGTAACAATTGGATTAGGATTTGTTGATTCAAACAGCACAAAAATAAGTGGATTTGGAAAATTTGAATACAAATTAAATAATGATTCAATAAAAGAAATAACTAATGAAAAAGAAACATTTGATATTACAGGTGAAGGTAAATATAGAGTTGATGCTTGGAGTTTTGATAAAGCGGGTAATAAAAGTATTCCTTCATATAAAGATAATATAATAGTATTAAGTAATAAAATCAATAATAAAATTGAAAACAATAAATATAAAATCACTTTTGATTCAGATTGCGGAACCACAATAGAATCTCAAACCGTAATAGAGAACAATACTTTAAAAAGACCTGCCAATCCGACTAAAGAGGGATATGTTTTTGATAATTGGTATGTAAATGATATTGTATTTGATTTTGATACTAAAATAAAAGAAGAATTAATATTAAAGGCAAGGTGGATTGGTAATTACAGTTCATTGGATGATTATGTTTTTGAAAAGCCGACTCAATTAACATCAAAACTCAAATTAAAAGTATTAGTTATTGATATTGATCCTGTATTATCAAAAGGTTCAATTAACGGGAAGAATTGTACTAATTTAACAGCCAGTAAATGTTTAAATCAAAATAAAGACCAAGCTATAAATGAATTAATAGAAGATATAGAATATAGTTCACATAATATAATTGACGTAGACATTATTAAGACAGAATATTTAAACGAGTTCCCTTCCTCTACTAGTTATACAACATTATTAAATGGACAAAAATCACATAAATTTGATCAAGATACTTGGCTTGATGTTATGAAAGATGGTTGGTATGGATTTTGGAACGATTCTAGAGTTAAAGAATTTGATGCTTATAGCTTTGATTATAATTATATAATTAATAAATACAATTTAATTACAAGAAGAAATAATAATGAATTTAATGAAGTATGGATATTGAATGTTGATCCAATAAATACTTATGAGTCAATAATGGTTGGTAACAACGCTTACTGGATTAACGGACAACCAATACAAGCGAATTCTAAGACCTTTAAAATTATGAATGTTTCAATATCTAGACCAGATGCTAATTTTGAATGTTTTGGACATGCATCAGAAAATATTCTTGCTAAAGTATTTGACACTACTATTTATTCATATAATTACAATTATTTATCAGTTGATACTAGTAATTATGATAATTTAAATTTATTTGAAAAATTTATTCTAACAGAGCATTCTAACTCTAAGAAAAACACAGGATTATCTGGAGTTGGCAATTTACATTTTTCTCCTAATAGCACAACAGATTATGAATGGGTAGGGGGATTAGATAATGTTAAAAGCAAATGGAAAGAATGGATAAATTATCCAAATTTATCCGCCACACCTTCTTCGACTGTTTTTAATCCCACAAGCGCTTATTCAAATTATAAAAATAAAACAGGAACAATAAGTGATGCAAGAACACATCACAGATGGTGGTTTTATTTGATGCCACATTTAAGCGGAGTTACAAATGATGGATTTTCAAACAATTGGTGGGAATATTTGTTTGACAATAATTTTGTAGATAATATTGAATTAAGCAAAGACTCATATTATTATAATTCTGGGGATATTATCAATGATATAGTTATTTATGAAAAATATCATGATGAAAAAAAATCAAATATAATAACTATAAATAAATATATAAACAATATTTCTTTTACTGATAAGTCAATATTAAGGATTAATGACAATGGACAAATTATTGCTTATAAAAAGGGTACAACAAGTTTAAAATATTTTAAGGACGGTAAAAATAAAACAATTCAGATTACTATCAATTAGCATTAATAACACTATCAAAATTAATTGTATCAAGAAAAATATAAGCTATTAATATCTTTAATAAATGTTAAACTGAAATATAAAAATTATATAGAAAAATGCAAATATTTAGAAAACAACGTCAAAGGATATTTTATAATTAATTGATAATTAAAAAAAGATAGTAACACTATCTTTTTTTATGATATATTATAAATAGGTGATATATATGATGAAAAATATTCCTAATATTATTACATCATTGAGAATATTATTAACAATGGTTTCATTTATTGTAATATTAGATAAAAATTATATATTAGGATTAATATTACTAGTTGTTGCGACTCTTACAGATTTTTTTGATGGATATTTTGCACGAAAATTTAATGCTCAAAGTATATTTGGAGCAAAGTTAGACCAATTATCAGACAAATTGTTTACTATTTTATCTGCTATTGCATTAATTATATCTGGAAACAAGTATTTAATAGTATTGCTTATAATTGAAATAATATTTTTGATAATAGTATCATATAAATCTTATGTAATTAATAGTTGGCAAGAATCAACTAAAATAGGTAAATTTAAAACCCCATTTATTTTTTTTACTATAGTAATGGGATTATTGTTTTTAATAAATGATAATATGTATTTTCCTTTTATAATTATTTGGGTAATAACTATAATTGTACAATCATATTCAAACATAATAATTGTAATTAATTTTAATAAAAATAGCAAAGAGCTTGATAGCATAATTAAGAAGGATAAGAAATGAATGGAATATTATTGGTAAATAAACCAAAGGATTATACAAGTAGAGATGTCGTAAACAAAGTATCAAAAATATTAAATATAAAAAAAATAGGGCATACTGGTACATTGGATCCTATAGCAACTGGACTATTAGTTTTAACAATAGGAAATGCTACAAAAATATCAGAACTATTAACTGGTTATGATAAAGAGTACATAGCAACTTTTAAATTAGGCATAGAAACTGACACATTAGATATAACTGGTAAGATATTATTTGAATCAAATAAAATAATAAACAAAGAAGAATTACTAACTGTTTTAAATAAATTTAAAGGGAAAATAATTCAAGAGGTTCCTAAATATAGCGCTATTAAAATAGATGGTAAAAAATTATATGAATATGCTAGAAGTAATATTGATGTTGAATTACCAAAAAGAGAAGTAAATATATATGAATTAGAATTATTAGAATATTCTGATGAAATAAAGATTAGATGTTTAGTTTCAAAAGGAACATATATTAGAAGCTTAATTAGAGATATTGGAAGAGAATTAAAAACATTTGCTACGATGACTTCTTTAGTTAGAACTAAACAAGGAAGCTTTAATTTAATAAATAGTTATAGTATAGAAAACATACAAAATGATAATTATGGAATAATTTCTTTAAATGATTTTTTTCTTAATAAAGATGTATATATATTAAATGATGATGATTATAAAACAGTAATTAATGGTAATAAAATAAAAAAAACAAAAGAAATGAAAGATGATTATTTGTATTTATATTATAATACTGAATTGATAGCTATATATAAAATTGATGACAAGGATAATACAAAATTAAGACCTTATAAAATGATTAAAACTACTTGATAATTATTAAATAGTATAGTATATTATTAAAGACCGATTCCAAGTATTTAGAATCTCCAACTTATACTT
>CAZSTI010000002.1:0-54676 GCA_964609995.1 uncultured Muribaculaceae bacterium | reverse complement strand
TGTTGGTGCTTGTGTTGGTGCTTGTGTTGGCACTTGTGTTGGTGCTTGTGTTGGTTCAACAGAAACAGCCACTAACTCTGTTTGATTATTATTAATATTTGAATTGTTTTTTTCCTTGTTTTTATTTATTAAAGTATAAGCATGTAATCCGATTGCTGCTGCCGTTACTAAAGATAAGAAAATTGCAGCTATTTTTTTGTCTTTAGTTTTTTGATTATCTTTAGCTTCTTTGATTTTTTGTTTATCAGCTTCTTGTTTTGTTTTTATTGAGTCTATTATATTTTCGTTTTCTTTATTATTATTAAATATAACTGTATATTTTGAATCTTTATTTGAATAAACTGTTTTTATTGTATCAGCAGATTTTTCAATATTATATATATTTAAAACTAAAGAATCGATATTAGTCATCAATTCTTTTACTCTTTCTTTTCCTCTTACAACTGTTTTTATCAAATCTTTTTCTTCATATATTGTAGAATCGTTTTCAAAAAGAGAATATAAAGTTATATAATCTCCGTATTTTTTATATTTTACAATATTATTTATTTCATAATTCATAAATATTGTCCCCCTTTTTAATATTTACTATTAAGCTTTTCTCTTTATTGTTTTTGTTTTTGCGGTTTCAACAATTGGATATAGAGTGTTATCCTCAAAATCAATTATAAAGTTACCTTTTTCACTAATTAATGTATCATCATTATTGTGAGCTAAAATATTAAACAAAAATTGACTTGCTCTTTCTTCTAGTTCGTTACCTAAATAACCCGCTGGATTTAACATATCATTTCTTTGTTTATCGCTAATGTTGTTTGCAATAATACCATTAAGTGCTTGAATTGCTTTGTTTTCAACATCATTAATATCTCTTATTAATCCATATAATGACAAATATTCATCGTTATCTTCGTGTTTAATTGCATTAACTTGTTTAACTAATTCATTTAATTCATCCTCAGTATAATCTCTTCTTTGAAACATATGAGTAGAAAATTCTGTAAATATTGTTCCGCTTTCATTATTTGCGAAAAAAACTATTTTTCTTTCATCGTTATTCTCATCTAGATACATTATAGATCTACCATCTCTTGGATTTACAGTACCATTTTCTCTTTCTTCATATATGTAATTTGCTGGAATTGCTGCTGCAGCACCCGCTAAAATACAAACACTTACAATTTCTATCATAGTCGAATAAGGATATCTATCAAGTCCTCTAAAAGATCTAAAAATTTGATCATAAGAATCCTCATTTCCAATTGAAATTAAATATTGGTATTTATCTTCTTCTCTTCTAAATAATTCTTTTTCAGCGTCATCAACAACATAATTAGATATTCTAAAGATATCTTTATTATATCTACCAAAATAATATGATACTCTTTCTATAAAATTAGATGCTTTTTGTGCTTCTTTATCGATATCTTGCCAATCTAAATCATCAAAAGGATATCTACCATTTATTAACATATATGCATTATATGCTGTATCTAAATCAGCCATTACATCTGATTCTAAACCTATATTTTCCATTCCTTCAAGAGCCGCGCCTGTTTTAAAAGCATTCAAAAATTCTTCTACATCTCTAGAATACGATCTGTTTGGATAATTAATTATCTTTTCTTGTTTAAGTGGTATTTCGCTAGCACTTGCTGTTACTAAGTTTGCTGACCCCATATTCATTAATGTTATTAATGCTAACATTGAAGCAGTTGTTTTATTTTTATTCATAAAATCCCCCTTTTTGAATAATTTGGTTGTTATTATACATCTTTTTTCTGTTTTGTCAAGTTATGTATGAAAATCATTCTATCTCTTCCTTGCAAATCTTTTTTTGTTTCTATAGTAATATTATTTAAATAAGTATTAATTAAATTAATAATATCCTCTTTTTGGGTTGAACCAATTTCGAATGCAATAAGGAATCTATCTTGTAATACTTTTCTAACATTTCTCAATATTTCTTTATAATAATATAATCCATGATTTTTTGCATATAAAGCTTTATGAGGTTCATTTTTCTTAACAATTCTTTCTATTTTATCGGTTTTTGATATATATGGGGGATTACATATAATAACATTAAACTTTTCTTTGTTATTTATAAATTTATTTAAAAGATTGCTCTTTACTAATTTTAAATCAATTGAATTAGAATTTTCTTTTGCAATCAAAAGAGCTTTTTTACTAATATCAGAAAGAGTTATATCAATATTAGGAAGTTCTCTTTTCAAGGTAATGCCTATACAACCAGAACCTGTCCCCAAATCTAAAACTTTTACCACATTTATAAAATGATTTTTTATATATTTAATTGTATTTTCGACAAGTTCCTCAGTTTCAAATCTTGGAATTAAAACAAATTTATTTACTCTATAGGTATACCCATAAAAATTTGTTTCTCCTAATACATACTGAATGGGTTCTTTTTTTAATCTTTTTATTAGTTTTTGTTGTTTAGTTAAATCATATTTTGATATATTATCAATAAAATATTTAGAATCAATATCGCTTAATCCCATTTTTTTACAATAAGAAAAAAGATCAATTGTTTTGTAATTTTCTTCTTTGATCTTCATTTATTAATCCCTCTATCAATTCTTGCATTTCTCCAAGCATTATTCTATCTAAATTCATAATAGTTAAATTTATTCTATGATCTGTAACCCTATTTTGAGGATAATTATATGTTCTAATTTTTTCAGATCTATCTCCATTTCCAATTTTACTTTTTCTTTCGCTATCTTCTTTTTCTTCTTTTTGTCTAATGGTTTCTTCATAAATTTTGCTTTTCAATAATTGAAGAGCTTTTTCTCTATTTTTGATTTGACTTCTTTCATTTTGGCAGGTTACAACTATTCCGGTTGGAATATGAGTCATTCTTACTGCGCTGTCTGTTGTGTTTACAGATTGTCCACCAGCTCCACTTGACCTATATACATCAACTTTTATATCATTTTCTTTAATTTCTATATCTATATTATCGTGTTCTGGTAATACAATTACGGTTGCGGTTGAAGTATGAATTCTTCCTTGTGCTTCAGTTTCTGGAACTCTTTGAACTCTATGTGTACCACTCTCATATTTTAGTTTTGAATATGCTCCTTTTCCCTTAACAATAAGTTCTATTTGAGAGAATCCTCCAGAAGAACCTTTTAATTCGTTTATTATTTCAATTTTCCATCCCATTGATTCAATATATCTTGAGTACATATCAAACAAATCACCAGCAAATATATTTGCTTCGTCTCCTCCTGCAGCTCCTCTGATTTCTAAAATTACGTTTTTTTCGTCATTAATATCTTTTGGAACTAACATAAGCTCTAAGTTTTGTTCTATTTCTTCTTTTTTTATATTTAAATTAACTATCTCTTCTTTTGCAAATTCTTCTAATTCTTTTTCAATTAACATTTCTTTTGCGTCTTTAATAGAATTAATTATGTTTTTATAATTTCTATATATACTTACAATTTCTTCTAATTCTCTTTTTTCTTTTGATTTAGATTTTAATAATTCGATATCATTGAAAACGCTTGGATTAAGTAATTCTTTTTCTAAAGATTCATATTTTTTTTCAATATCATCTAATCTATTTATCATAAGACTCCTTTTATATAATATCGTCTGACTCTAATTCTTCTTCATCAATAATAGTCAAATCTTCTATTTCAGATATTTCTTCTTCGTCTAATATTTCGTCATCTTCATCAATTATTTCGTCATCGATTTCTTCTTCTTCTGGTTCAATTTCTTCATCATCTTCATCATCGATTTCATAATCATCTATTAAGTCTAATCCTTCCATATCGTCTAAATCATCATCATCTAATATTGTTCCTACTGGATGTTTTTCTTTTAAGTCCCACTTTTTATTTTCCAATAAGTGAAATCTTTTATCTAAATTTAATGCTGTATAAAAATCTCCGATTACTTCTTGATATTTTTGTTCCTCTAATTGAAGCAACATACATATTTCCTTAAACAATTCTAGTGTGGTTTTTGGTTCATTGTCTTCTTTTATAATATTATAGGCAATATCTTGGTAAGTTAACTTGTTAACTTCTATATCTCTTTTTTTCATGTTTCCTCCTAATTAATAAAGGTAATTTTATATTCAAATGTTCCCATATCCAGTTCATCATTTGTTAATTTATATTGAATATAAATATACTTTTCTTTAATTTCTAACTTTAATGTGGTAACCAATAAATCCAAATTTAATCCTAAAGACAAAATTTTGTAATTACATATAATTGTTTCGTTTTCTTTAAATTCTAAATTTAAATCATAATCATTATTTTTTCTATTTATACTTATATGATTTTTGTTAATTCTCAATGTAACTATCAAATCCTCTTCTTTATAAATATAACTCTCATCTTCTTTATAATATTTTGCGATTGTTTCATAATTAGTTGTTTCGTTTTCTGAATTGACTAATACTGTCTTTATTTTTTTTTCACTCATGTGCCTCTCCTATAAAAAATTACATAGCACATTATAACATATTATATTTTAAAATAAATACTTTTTTTAATAAAAAAAAATCTATTTTTATAGATTTTAATTAACATTAATTGTTCTAGTTATTGTATCAGCTTTATTACCATTAACATCGGACACATCATAATATCTATAATAGGTTCCTTTTGAAGAAGTATTTACTACTCCTGTTATTGTTATTCGTGCTGAGATATCTCCTTCTTTGTTATCTATAGCAATCGCGCCTTGTTCATTATATGTATTTCCTACTAATAAAGATATTGTGCTAGATCCGACTAAAGTTATTACTGGTTTTTGTGTATCTGATTCTATAATTGTATCTTCCACAATTACCTTTCTTTTAACTTGATCAGATGTAGCGTAACTATATGTAATTTCGTATTCACCTTCAACGTTTGAATTGACACTTCCTGTAATATTTATTGGATCTAAATTATTAATTGTAATATTTGTCGAATCAATTACCAAGGCCCCGTACTCATAATAACTTCCATTTATATTTATTTTAATCTCTGAAGGTCCTTTTAATACAATTATAGGTTCTGTTCTCTGTTCTTTATCATACAATGTATATATTTCCCCATCTATTAGATATAATATTACTTTATCTGTTTTTTCAATAGTAAGTTTTGTATTTATTACTAAGTCTTTATCATCAATAAAACCTTTATCAAATAATGTTTGAACAGTAATAATTGCAATATTATTTATACCTATTGTGGGTATTTCAGCCTTGTAATTTTGATAATAAATATTTGCAGATTCTTCAATTAAATTTACTTGTGCATCAGATGCAAAACTTTTTCCATAATTTAAATCTTCATCAACTATAGCTATCAATATTGTAATTAATACACCTAATAATATTAAAACTCCTAAAGTTTCTATCAAAGTGAATCCCTTGTTTTTCATATTTACTCCTTAAAAATTACATATCATCAGTAACAATTACGTTTCTCTCTATTATATTTGATGTTTGATAATAGTATTTCAAAACATATATCCCTTCTTTTGATGTATCTACGCTGCCCGAAAATGCTAAAACATTTGAATTAGTGTTTGTACCATCAAACCCTATTGCTCCTGGATCAACATATGGTGTTCCTAATTTTACCTTGTCATTATAAAAACCCTTTAGTGTAATTGCAGCCTTGTTTTTTTGATTAATATCATAATTGGTTTTTATATTATTATTATAATCTAAGGTTATATAAACATTGTCATCAATAAATAATGTTTCATTATTCATTGGGTTTTTTATATTTGCACCAATGTAATTATTATCAATTAGTGTCTTTAAACTTACGTTCATAAAACCAAATCTATTTAATTCATCTAAATCTCTTATATTATCTGTTACATATTTTTTGGCTGCAATTTCAATATTTTTTATTTGTGCTTCAGCAGCTTTTGTTTTAGTTTCTTCCATTTTACCACTTAATATTGGAACAGTAATAGTTATTAATATCATAATAATAATTAAAACTGCCAAAACTTCAATTAAAGTAAATCCATTTTTTTTCATCTTCCCTCCTGTAAGAAGACTACAACTATTTATCTATTTTTATTATTATTTGATATAATCTTTCAAAATCAAATTCTTCATAATCGATTTTTACTCCACTATTTTGAATAGTATCAATAGTTTTCTTTATAATATTTTTTGAATTCAATATATTAAAATTATCTGGCTTTTGTTTTTCTTCACCATTAATAATAAATCTATTTTGAGTAAATAATTCTTCTTGTGTGTTACTTTGTTCTTTATCTGATTCTAATAATTTATTAATATCAAATCCAGAAGGATTTTGTTGTGTTTGATTATCATTAATTTCAAATGTTTGAGATTGCGCATAATTAGATTGTGGTGTTAAATAATTATCTTTAATATCTTTTCTAGGAATTACATAAGGGCTAGGATTAGCTAAATTTGATTCTTTAAAAAGATTTAAATCTGTATCGTTTTCAATATTACTTAACCTATTTATTATATCCATTTGAGGATTTTTTTCATAATTATTATGAGGTTCAGCTTTTTGATCTTTTGGTTCTTCTTTAAATTCTTGATATACAAAAGGTTTCGGAGTATTAATTATTGGTTGTGTTTCGTCTTCATCGGATTCAAGAGTTTCTAAATTAAAATTCATTATAGTATTTGGTATTGGTTGTGTTTGGACAATTTCAGCAGGTCCATTATTAATATTGGTTACGTTCTCTTCGTTCGTCTTATTAAGATTATTTTGCGTTACATCTTCCTCTAATTCTTGAATACCATATCTTTCTTTAATAATATCATCAGTTGCTTTTACTGTAAGTTTATTACTTATTATTTCGTTTAACATCTTTTGTTGTTCTATGTTATCCTTAACTGAAAGTAAACTTCTCGCATGTCTTTCAGATATTTCTTCCCTCACTAATGCTTCTTGAACTTTCTCATCTAAAGATAGTAGTCTTAACTTGTTCGCAATATATGATTGACTTTTCCCTAAACTAATTCCTAATTGTTCTTGAGTAATTCCTCTTTGTAGTAATTTTTTATATGACTTTGCTTCTTCTAGTGCAGACATATTTTTTCTATGAAGATTTTCTACTATTGCTACTTCAGCACTTTTATTATCATCTAAATCAACAACGATTGCAGGAACTTTACTTAAACCAATTATTTGAGATGCCTTATATCTTCTTTCTCCCGCAATTATTTCATATTTTTCTCCTAATTTTCTTACTACTAAAGGTTGTATTATTCCATGTTGCTTAATTGAATCCGCTAATTCCATCAATGATTTTTGATCAAAATTCAATCTAGGTTGAAACCTATTTGGAATTATTTCATCTAAAAATATTTCTTTAATTTCTTTTTCTAATTCATCATTCATAATAATTACACCCTCATATTCTTATATTTAATATAATACTAAAAAATAACAAAAAAAACAATGTTTTTCTATTTTAATGGTTTTTCAACAATGTTTTTATAACTTCTTGGGAATTTATCATCACAATTATTATATTTTTTTATTACTATCAATGATCTTTTGCTATTTTCAATTGGTAAATTAAATTCGTAAATTTTTTCTATTTTGCTATTTAATAACTTTAAATATTCAGTATTTTCAATTTCAGTTTTTATTTCACTCTTCATTGGAATAAAATATCCTCCTATTTTTACCATAGGAATACAAATTTCAGATATAATATTTAATTTTGATAAAGCTCTACATGTTACTAAATCAAACCTGTTTTTGCATGTTTTTGAATATTCTTCTGCTCTTTTGTTAATAATCTCAACATTAATATTAAGTTTATTAACTAATTCTTTCAAAAAAATAGTTTTTTTATTAGTTGATTCTATTAAAGTCAATTCAATATTTGGAAATAATATTTTAATTACTATGCCTGGAAAACCAGCACCAGTTCCTACATCACATAAGTTTCTTATTTTTTTTAAATTGATTGCTTTATTCAATGTTAAACTATCAAAAAAATGTTTTAAATATATGTCTTTTATACTATTTATTGAGGTAAGATTAATTTTATTATTATATTCTATTAAAAAATCACAATACTCTTTTAATTGTTTTAGCTGAATTTCGTTAATTTCTATATTAAGTTCTTTTAAATTATTTATAAATTCTATTTCATTCATTTTTAAAATACCTTTTCATATATACTAATAATACAGATATATCCGATAAGTTTACTCCACTTATTCTAGTAGCTTGACCAATAGATTTAGGTCTTATTTTAATTAATTTTTGTCTTGCCTCAGTTGCTATGTTTTTAATTTGATTATAATCTATGTCTTCAGGTATTTTTTTATATTCGAGTTTTAACATATTTTCTGCGTTTTTTGCTGTTTTTTTAATATATCCTTCATATTTTACAATAATTTCTACTTGTTCTAGTTCTTCATTAGAATATTTTTTATCAAATAAATTAATTACAGAATAAATATTTGATTCTGGGTGCTTTAAGTATTCATATATTGTTTCCTTTGAATTTACTTTTATTTTTTTGATTTTTACAATTAATTCTTCAATATTTTGTTTCTTTTTCATAAATTTTAAATATTTTTGTTCTTCAATAAGTCCTATTTTATAGCCATATTCCATTAATCTTAAATCAGCATTATCGTGCCTTAATAAAAGTCTATATTCTGCTCTTGATGTTAATAGCCTATATGGTTCATTTGTTCCTTTTGTTATTAAATCATCAATTAATACTCCAATATACGCTTCATTTCTTGTTAATACAAAAGGTTCCTTATTTTCTAGTTTAAAAACGGCATTGATCCCCGCCATTAATCCTTGACAAGCAGCTTCTTCATAACCACTAGTTCCATTTATTTGACCAGCAGTAAATAAATTATTAATTATTTTTGTTTCAAGATTGTTTTTTAATTGTGTAGGATTTATTGCATCATATTCGATAGCATAAGCATATTTATTAATAATTGCATTTTCTAACCCTGGTAAACTATGAACTAGTTTATCTTGAACTTCTTTTGGCATACTTGTAGAAAATCCTTGCAAATATATATCATCATAATATAAACTTTCGGGTTCTAAAAAGATTTGATGAGTATCTTTATTTTCAAATTTTACTATTTTATCTTCAAAAGAAGGACAATATCTTGGTCCAATTCCTAATTTTTCTTCTATAGCTCCATATATACTTGATTTACTTAAATTATCTAATATAATTTGTTTTGTTTCTTTTGTAGAGTGTACTAAATGACATGGTATCTGTTTTTTAACATCATAATATACTTTATTATCAAAACTGAAAGTAAATTCTTCTGGGGATCCTTGTTCAACTTTTGTTTTTGAAAAATCAATTGAAGATTTTTCAATTCTTTGAGGAGTGCCTGTTTTTAATCTAATAATTTCAAAACCATATTTTTTTAAGTTATCACTTAAATATAACGATGGTTTTTGTTCCATTGGGCCCATTCTTGTTCTTATATTTCCAACTAATATATCACTTTTTAAATAAGTTCCTGTAGTAAGTATTACTATTTTAGAATATATTTTATTACCATTTTCTAATATTATTCCTTTTACTTCATTATTTTCTATTATTAAATCTTCGACCATATTTTCAATTAAATCTAAATTAGATTGATTTTTTAATGTTTTTAACATTTCTTTTGGATATGTAACTTTATCTGCTTGACATCTTAAACTTCTTACAGCAGGACCTTTTCCTGTATTTAACATTTTCATTTGAATAAGTGTTTTATCTGCACACCTACCCATTTCCCCACCTAAAGCATCAATTTCTCTAACTACTATTCCTTTTGCACTTCCTCCAATAGAAGGATTACATGGCATTTGAGCGACAATATCAAAATTTCCAGTTATTAATAGAGTATTATGAAATAAACGCGAAGTAGCCAAAGCCGCTTCACATCCCGCATGTCCTCCTCCAACAACAATTACTTCATAATTCATAATATCACCCAATTCGAAAACAAATTATACTTTATATATATAATTTAATCAATATAAATTAAAAAGTTTTTATTGGAACAATTAACTGAATTAAATTATCTTCTTCAGTTGACTTTAAAATGATTGGTTTAATTTCACCACTCAATAAAATAAAAGTATTTTCACTTTTTATAGTTCTTAATGCTTCCATCATATATTTTGATGAATAAGAAATATTCATAGAAAGGTTATTATCTTTTTCTACATTAATTCTTTCTTCTATTTTACCTATTTCTTGAGAAGTTGAACTAATTACTATTTCTTTATTATTTATTTCCATATTTATAACATTTTTATCTTTCTCAGAGGTTAATAATGAAGCTCTATCTATTGCGTTATATAAATCTTCAGTATTTACTTTTAATTTTAATGTTGGTTCTATTTTAATTAATTTTGTTGTGTCTGGATAATTACCATTCAATAATCTAGTTTGAAACATTATATTATCAAAATTAAATAAAACATTATTTGAAAAAATATGCATTTCAATTTTTTCATTTTCCTCGTTTATTATTTTAGATAATTCAATTAAATTTCTACCTGGGATTACTAAGTTAACTTCTTCTTCAATTTTTTCATCAATGGATATTGTTTTTTTTGATAATCTATATGAATCAGTTGCAACACATTCTATAATTTTATCTTTTATTTTAAAATTAATTCCTGTTAATATTGGTCTTGATTCTTGATTTGAAATTGCAAAAGATGTTTGAAAAATTATATTTTTTATTACATTTTTATCTATTTTTATTGGTTTTGGTGATAATTCTAATGATTTATCTGGAAATTCTTCTGGATTCATTCCATTTAAATTATATTCACCATTGATTGTACTAATTGTTAAATTCAAACCATCAGTAATAATTTCAATTAATTCACTAGGTATTTTTCTAATTAATTCTATAAAATATCTTCCAATTATAACAATACTTCCATTATTATTTATTTTATCAATATATTTTTTTTCAATGAAAGATCTTATAGTTATTTCATTATCACTACAAGTTAAATATAATCCTTCTTCTTTTAAATCTAATTTAATACCTCCTAATATAGGTATTATATTTTTATTTGAAATAGCTTTTGATACATTATTTAAATTTTCTAAAAGTAATTCTTTTTTAATTATAAAATTCATTATTAATATTCCTTTCTTTTTTTATATATTTATTATTATAGTTAATATTGTTGATAACTTAATTATACCTTATTAATTATAATCTTTTAAATTATTTATTAACATTATTTAAGTTTCTTTTTCAACAGATCTATTGAACTTTTAAAATCTTTATCTTTTTTTATTTCTTCTTCAATTTTATTACATGCATGAATAACTGTTGTGTGATCTCTTCCTCCAAATTCAATTCCTATTCTTGGAAAACTCTCTTCAGTTAAATTTCTTGCTAAGTACATCGCAACTTGTCTAGGAAGTACAAAATTATTATTTCTTTTCTTTGAATTCATATCTTCTATAGTAATTTGATAATAATCACATACTATTTTTTGTATTTTTTGTATATTATTTTTAATATATGAGTTTGAGTTCAAAAAATCACTTAAAGCTTCTTTTGCAACATCAATTTCAATTTTTTCTTTATTAAACATTACAGTATACGCAAATAATCTATTTAATGCTCCTTCTAATTTTCTTACATCAGAAGTACAATTGTTAGCAATAAATATTAATACATCTTCAGAAATAGGCTTAGCAACTTCGTGAGCACTAATTTTTTTCTTTAAAATTTCAATTCTTAATTCATAATCTGGAGGAAAAATATTTACTGCTAATCCCCAATTAAATCTAGTTCTTAATCTTTCTTCTAGTAATTTTAAATCATCTGGTGATCTATCAGATGAAATAATTATTTGTTTACCTTCTTGATGTAATTCATTAAAGGTATGAAAAAATTCTGTTTGACTTTCTGTAGCACCTGCTAAAAATTGTATATCATCTACAATAAGAACATCAATATTTCTATATTTATTTTTAAATGATTCTACGTTATCAATATTGTTTTCATCATGTTTTCTTTTATTTATAGATATAAAATCAGATTTAAATTTATCACTTGTTATATATAATACTTTTTTATTGGTTTCACTAACTATATAATTTCCTATTGCATGCATTAAATGGGTTTTACCTAAACCACTACTTCCATATAAAAACAAAGGATTGTAGGCTTTTCCAGGTCTTTCAGCAACTGCAAAAGATGCCGTAAAAGCCATTCTATTTGTTTCTCCAATTACAAATGTATCAAATGTATAATTAGAATTTAGATTTGCCTGAATTGGATTATTAAAAGGAACTCCTTCTTCAACTTTATCTATTTTTTTATCATTAATTTCTTCTTCTAATAAAAATTCGAATTCAAAATTAGTCCCTGTCAACTTATTCATATTATCTTTTATAATATCATAATAAGTCTCTGACAAATTTTTTTTATGTAAATTCATTGGAACAATAATATACATTTTTTTGTTTTCAACTTTATGAAGTCTTGTTTCACTAAACCATGCATCAAAAGCAATTGGAACTAATTTTTCTTTAATTAAATTCAAAAAATTTATCCACAGATCTTTTTCATCCATAATTCCATTCTCCTTGATATTTTTCTTAATTACACTACTATTGTAAATCATTTTTATTAAAAATTAAACAAAAATAGGTAAATAACAAAATATTAACATACTTATCCACATGTTTTATCGTAGCATTAAAACAATAAAACAGTAGTTATCCACAAATTTTCTATAACAATCTTATTAACAACCAATTATATTTATTAAATAAGCTGTTAATATGTTAATAACATTTTAATTGACTTTTGGTGCTATTACAATTATAATTATATTGATTTAAAGACAGGAGGAATTACAATGAAAAGGACATACCAACCAAATAAGTTAAAAGCGAAAAAAACTCATGGTTTTTTAGCAAGAAAAAAAGCCGATACCGGAGTGGTAGCTTCTAGAAGAAAAAAACAAAGAAAGAAATTGACAAAATAAAACACCTCAATGTGTTTTTTTGTTATGAAGTAAGGTAAATACAATGAAAAAAATAAATATTGTAAAATCTAATAAAGACTTCGATAACATAATAAAAAACGGATTATTTATTAATAATAAATACTATAATATATATTATATGTTAAACAAAGAAAACAAATACAGAATAGGTATTTCTGTTCCAAAGAAAATAGGAAAAGCAATTATTAGAAATAAATTAAAAAGACAAACAAAAAGTATTTTAGATAATAACACAGAAAAAATTAAAATATATGATTATATAATAATGTTAAGAAAAAGAGTTGTTGACTTAGATTATAAAGAAAAAGAACGTGAATTAATGATATTATTAAATAAAATATAGGAGAAAATATGTACAAAAAAATAATTCTTATAATATTGATGTTATTAGTATTTACTGGGTGTTCAAAAACACTAGTAGATAAAGATAAAAAACCAATCAAATACGAAGCGGGTTATATTTGTGAAACTTGTGATTTTTCTTGCGAAAAAGAAGAAAATAAAGATGATTGTCTAACAGAGTGTATAGAAAAATGCGATATTGCAAAAGAAAATGAAACTGGTCAAACTTTGACTGAAAATATTCTATGTAAACCTACTAATAAAGATGTAATGGAAATTTATGAAAACAATAATGTTGATTTAAACAAATTACAAGAATGTGATGAATATAAAATATCTAGCGGAGAATATGAAGGTTTATGGGATACATTTTTTGTTAAACCTTTGGCATGGTTAATATTAAAGTTGGGAAACATTTTAAATAACTATGGTATATCTTTAGTAATAATTAGTATTTTAATAAGAATTATTTTATTACCTGTTACAAAAAGTACTGCATTGCAATCAGAAAACATTAAAATTGCTCAACCAGAAATTAAAAAAGTTGAAAAAAAATATGAAGGAAAAAGTGACCAAGAATCTCTTATGAAAAAAAGTCAAGAGACAATGGCTATATACAAAAAATACAAAATTAATCCCATGTCTAGTTGCTTATTTGCAATTATACAAATTCCTTTATTGTTTGCATTTATAGAAGCAATTAACAGAACACCAGCAATATTTGAAGGAAGCTTACTTGGATTTAAATTAGGAATGACACCATTGATAGCTATTCAAAAAGGTGCTTGGTGGTATATAATAATAGTGATTTTACTTGGAGTAATAACATATTTATCATTTAAGTTAAACAAAGGAGCTCCATCAAATTTAGATAATCAAAAACAAATGAATATAATGAATACAGTATTTGTTGTAATGATAATATTTATGTCGTTTTCAATGGCTAGTGCAATAAGTATTTATTGGATATCTTCAAATATATTTACGATATTACAAAATATTGTTGTAAAAAAAGGAGTTAATAATGATTAAAGTACATGAATATTTAGAAAAAAATCTTGATGTTGCAAAAGAAAAGATGTTATATGAACTTGAAGTTTCAGAAAAAGATATTTTAATTAAGGAAAGCGAAGAAACAACTGGTGGATTATTTAAATCCAAAAAAGCAAAAATTGAAGTAATATTAAAAGATGATATTATTGAATATTCAAAAGATTTAATTAATGATATAGTCCAAAAAATGGGATTAGAAATAAAAATAGAAGCAAAAAAAAGAGAAGATTTTATTAAATTAAATTTGATATCTAACAATAATGCAATTCTTATTGGTAAAAATGGAAAAACCCTTGATTCTCTACAAACAATTTTAAGAAGTTCTATTCAAAATCATACTGGGTTTAAAGTTAATATAATAATTGATATAGAAGAATATAGAGAGAAACAACAAATAAATATTGAGAGAAATATTAAAAATATTGCATATGAAGTTAAAAAAACCGGAATACCTGTAACGTTAGATCCAATGAATTCATATGAAAGAAGAAATGTTCACAACATTTGTGGTAACATCCATGGTATTACAACCGAATCAATTGGAGAAGAACCCGAAAGATATATTGTTATTAAAAGAAAAGAATAGAGATTAATCTCTTTTTTTTTGTTATAATTAGATTGGGTGATATTTATGGAAGACACAATTGTAGGAATATCTTCATCTCTTGGTATTGGAGCAATAGCTATAATCAGAATGAGTGGAAAAGATTCTTTCGAAATTTTAAATAATATATTTACAAAAAATATTTCAAAAGTTGATTCTCATACAATACATTATGGTCATATATTAGAAAACAACATATCAATAGATGAAGTTTTAGTCAGTGTAATGAAAGCTCCTAAAACTTATACAAGAGAAGATATAGTAGAAATTAATTGCCATGGTGGAATTACAACTACAAAAAAGATATTAGAAATATTAATTAAAAATGGAGCCAGGTTAGCAGAACCCGGAGAGTTTACAAAAAGAGCTTTTTTAAATGGAAGAATTGATTTAATTGAAGCAGAATCAATAATGGATCTTATAAATTCAAAAAGTGAAAGTGCTAGAAAATTAGCAATTAATGGATTAAATGGAAACGTTACTTTAATGATAGAAAACTTAAGAAATAAAATATCAAAAATACTTGCAAATATTGAAGCAAATATTGATTATCCTGAATATGAAGACATTACGGTAATAACTAATAAATTAATAAAAAAAGAGATAATAATATTAGAAGAAGAAATAAATAAAATAATTAAAGAATCAGAAAATTCAAGAATAATAAAAGATGGAATCAACACAATCATATTAGGCAAACCAAATGTAGGAAAAAGCAGCCTATTAAATAAACTTATAGGTGAAGAAAAAGCAATAGTAACAAACATACCTGGTACTACAAGAGACTTTGTTGAAGGAACAATAGTTATAGAGTCTGTTTTATTTAATATTATTGATACCGCAGGAATAAGAGAAACAAATAATACAATAGAAAGAATTGGTGTTTCAAAATCGATTAAATTAATTGATACAGCTGATGTTGTTATCTTAGTATTTGACAATAATAAAAAAATACAAAAAGCAGACATAAAGTTATTAAATTTAACAAAAGATAATAATAGAATAATAGTAATAAATAAAATTGATTTAGAAAGCAAATTAGATAGAAAATTATTAATAGGAAACGTAGTAGAGATAAGTGCCTTGAATAATAACATTGAACCTTTAAGAAACAAACTAATTGAAATGTTTAACATAGAAAATATAAATAAAAAGGATCCAAATTATTTGTTTAACACAAGGCAAATCTCAACTCTTAAAAAAACATTAGAAAATATTTCCGAAATAAAAAAAGGATTAATAAATAATATGCCAGTAGATATATTAGAAATAGACATATTAGAAATTTGGAAGCTTTTGGGAGAAATAATAGGAAAGAATTATAACGAAGAACTAGTTGATGAAATTTTTAATAATTTTTGTTTAGGAAAATAGGTTTGTATGATATTAAAAGAATTAGAATTAATAAATTTTAGAAATTATGATAGTTTGCATTTGTCTTTTTCAAACAATGTCAATATATTCTATGGAAATAATGCTGAAGGAAAAACGAATGTATTAGAAAGTATATATTTTTTGGCTATCACCAAATCTCATAGAACAAGTATGGATAAATCCTTACTAAAAAACGATAAACAGTTTTCTAAAATAAAAGGAATTGTTGAATCAAAGAATAACATTAACAAATTTGAAATATTACTTAATTATAAAGGTAAAAATGTTAAAATTAATAATCAAACAATAAAAAAAATAAGTAATTATATTTCAAAACTTAATGTAATAATATTTTATCCAAATGATTTGGAACTTATAAAGGGTAATCCATCAATTAGAAGAAAATATTTAAATATTGAAATAGGTCAAATTAATAATAACTATTTAACTTTGTTAAACGAATATAATTTACTTGTAAAAAATAGAAACGAATATATAAAAAACAAATTATTTAAGGATATAGATTTAAATTATATTTCAATTATTGATGAGCAGATTTCTAAAAAAGGAGCTTCAATTATTGTTATAAGAAATCAATTTGTAAATAGAATTAATGAAAACTCAAAAAAAATATACAAAAATATTTTTGGAAAAGGAGAACTTGTAATTAAATATAAAACAAACATAGAAATAGATAACTATAATCAAGAAAATATTGAAAAAATACTATTCAATAAATTAAAAAACAATATAAAAAGAGATAACTTTCTTGGAATGACTTATTATGGACCACATAGAGATGATATAACGTTTTTCATTAACAATATTGAAGTAAAAGAGCAATCTTCTCAAGGACAACAACGAATTATAGTAATTTGCATGAAGTTAGGGGAAATTGAGATAATAAAAGAAACTACTAAAGAATATCCGATATTACTACTTGATGATATATTTAGTGAATTAGATGAAAATAAAAAAAACAACCTGCTTAAGTATATAAAAAAAGATATACAAACCTTTATTACTACTACTGAAATCAATAACATAAGTGCAAGTTTGATAAAAAAAGGAAATATATATTTTGTTAATAATCAAAAAATTATAAAAAAACAATAAGAGGTAATATGAATTGCAAAATCGCTTAATTTTGTGGTATAATTGTTATATATGTATTAACCTACACAAAAACATATTATAGCCATAAAAAGGGCGATTTTTTATTGATAAGGAGAAATATATGGAAAACACTAACAATATGCACTATGATTCATCTGATATTCAAGTATTAGAAGGTTTGGAAGCTGTAAGAAAAAGACCGGGTATGTATATAGGTACTACTGGATCTAAGGGATTACATCATTTGGTATGGGAAATTGTAGACAATTCTGTTGACGAAGCTTTGGCAGGTTATTGTGATGATATTGAAATTACAATCGAAAAAAACAATGTTATAACAATAAAAGATGATGGAAGAGGAATTCCAATTGACGTACATCCAAAAACCGGAGTATCTACAGTTGAAACTGTATATACCGTTCTTCATGCTGGAGGAAAGTTTGGAGGAGGCGGTTATAAAGTATCTGGTGGATTACACGGAGTTGGAGCATCGGTAGTTAATGCTTTAAGCTTGTATTTAGAAGTAACAGTATATAAGAATGGAAAAATATATTTCCAAAGATTTAAAAACGGAGGAAAACCCGAAGATGCTTTAAAAGTAATTGGTGAATGCGATATTGAAAGAACAGGAACAACCGTTAGTTTCAAAGCTGATCCTACTATATTTGAAGAAACAACCGAGTATGATTATGAAATATTAAAAAACAGGACTAGAGAATTGGCTTTTTTAAATAAAGGACTTAGATTTATTTTGTCTGATGAAAGAGAAGATGGAAAAAAAGAAATTTTTATATATGAAGGAGGTATCTCCGAATATGTAAGTTTGTTAAACAAAAATAAGGAACCAATTCATAAAGATATTATATATTTTGAAGAATCTGAAGAAGATACCAAAATTGATATTGCAATGCAATATACTGATATATATACTGAAAATATATACTCATTTGTAAATAATATTAATACTTACGAGGGGGGAACGCATGATGAAGGTGTTAAAAGAGCGCTAACTAGAATAATTAATAATTACGCAAAGAGCAATGGTTATTTAAAACAAAACGATGAGGCATTAATTGGAGAAGATGTAAGAGAAGGATTAACAATGATTATTTCTGTTAAACATCCTAATCCGCAATTTGAAGGCCAAACTAAAACAAAACTTGGTAACATAGAAGTAAGAAAAATATCTGATAGCATATTTTCCAAAGGATTGGAAAGATATTTGCTTGAAAACCCAGATGAAGCCAGAAAAATTATGGATAAAGTGTTTTCTGCTGCAAGAGCAAGAATGGCCGCAAAAAAAGCTAGGGAATTGACTAGAAGAAAAGGACTTCTTGATATTTCTAATCAATGGGAAAAGCTAACTGATTGTTCTAGTAAAGACCCCACTATTTCAGAAATATTTATTGTAGAAGGAAGAAGTGCTGAAGGCCCCGCAAAACAAGGAAGAGATTCAAAGACGCAAGCTGTAATTCCAATAAGAGGAAAAATATTGAATGTTGAAAAATCTAGACTTGATAGAATACTTGGAAATGAAGAAATAAGAAATTTAATTACTGCTTTTGGAACTGGTATTGGGGAGGAATTCGATTATACAAAATTAAGATATTATAAAATAATTATAATGACAGATGCCGATGTTGATGGAGCACATATTAGAACACTATTATTGACTTTTTTGTATAGATACTTTAAGCCGTTGGTAGAAAAAGGGCATGTTTATGCTGCTCAACCACCTTTGTTTCGAATATCTCATGGTAAAACTCAAAAATATGTACTTAACGAAAAGGAAAGAGATGAGTATTTATCAAGTTTATCCGAAAACACAAAAGTTGAAATTGTTAGAATGAAAGGTCTTGGAGAAATGGATGCAATCGAATTGAGAGAGACTACAATGAGTGTAAATTCAAGAACTTTGATTAGATTAACTGTTGAAGATGCTATTGTTGCAGACGAAACATTTCAATTATTAATGGGTGAAGAAGTTGAGCCTCGTAGACAATTCATAGAGGAAAATGCCTTAAAAGTAAGAAATCTTGATGTATAAAGGAGATCGTATGGAAGAGAAAAATATTGATAAAATAGAAGATATTAATTTATCTTCTGAAATAAAAAATTCATTTTTGGATTATTCAATGAGCGTCATTGTATCAAGAGCTATTCCAGATGTTAGAGATGGTCTAAAACCAGTTCATAGAAGAATTCTTTATACAATGTATGAAGAAGGAATGACTCCAGATAAAAAACATCAAAAAAGTGCTAATGCAGTTGGTGCAGTAATGGGTCATTATCACCCACATGGTGATTCTGCAATATATGATAGTATGGCCAGAATGGCTCAAGATTTTACATATAGGCATGTTTTAGTTGACGGACACGGAAACTTCGGATCTGGTGATGGTGATAGCCCTGCGGCTTCGCGTTATACAGAAGCTAGATTATCAAAAATATCTATGGAATTATTAAGAGATATTAACAAAAACACCGTTGATTTTATCGACAATTACGACGGGCAAAGAAAAGAACCAACAATACTTCCATCTAGATTCCCGAATATATTAATTAATGGAAATATGGGTATTGCAGTTGGAATGGCAACAAATATACCTCCTCATAATTTGGGAGAAGTAATAGATGGATGTGTTGCATACATTGATAATCCCGATATTTCCGTATTAGAACTTATGCAATATATCAAAGGACCAGATTTTCCAACTTATGGGTTCATTATCGGAAATAGTGGAATAAAAAAAGCGTACGAAACTGGAAGGGGTTCAATTACTTTAAGAGGAAAAGCAACAATTGTAGAAGAAGAAAATTCTAGAAGTAAAATTATTATTACAGAAGTACCGTATCAAGTTAGTAAAACAAATGATTTAACAAAAAAAATCGGTGAATTAATAAGAAACAAACAATTAGATGGGATAAGTGACTTACACGATGAATCAACTCTCGAAGGTATTAAATTAACAATTGATTTAAAAAAAGAAGCAAACGCTAATGTTGTTTTAAATAATTTATATAAACACACACCATTACAAATAAACTATGGAATTAATTTATTAATGTTAGTAAATGGTAGACCAAGAACATTAGGATTAAAAGAAATTCTAGAATATTATGTAGAATACCAAAAAAGCATAATTATAAGAAGAACTCAATTTGATTTAGAAAAATCTAAGGCAAGAGAGCATATTTTAGAAGGCTTAAAAATAGCTTTAGACAATATAGATGAGATTGTAATAATATTAAAAGCCTCAAAAGATGATAACAAGGCAAAAGAGGAACTAAAGACTAGATTTGGATTATCGGATATACAAGCCGAAGCTATTTTAGAAATGAAATTAAGAAGGCTTACTGGTCTTGAAAGAGGAAAAATTGAAGAAGAATTAAGACAATTATTAGATTTAATTAACGAATTAGAAGAAATACTTAAAGATCCTAAGAAGGTCTTAAATATAATTAAAACCGAAATGAATGAAATAAAAGATAAGTATTCTAATAATAGAAGAACAATAATTGACACATCTTCAATCGAAAACATTGAAGATGAAGAATTAATTACAAAAGAAGAAATAATTGTTACTTTAACTAATAATGGATATATAAAAAGACTTCCATTAGACACATATAGAATACAAAATAGAGGTGGAACAGGAATCAAGGGTATGAATACAAACGAAGAAGATTTTGTTGAGAACTTAATTATGTTAAATACTCACAACTTCTTACTATTGTTTTCTGACAAAGGTTTAATTTATAGAATTAAAGGATATGAAGTTCCTGAATACAGTAGGCAGTCAAAAGGTTTACCAATTGTAAACTTACTACCTTTAGAAAAAGATGAAAAAATTACCTCAATTTTAAAAATAACAAAAGAAGAAAATAATAAGTTTTTATTGTTTGCAACTAAAAATGGTTTAGTCAAAAGATGTAATGTTTCCGATTTCGAAAATATAAGAAAAACCGGAAAAATTGCAATTAATTTAAAAGAAAATGACAAATTAATATCAGTATTAAAAACTGATGGGAATTCAGAAGTAGTAATGGCTTCTTCAAATGGCAAAATGGTAAGATTCAATGAAAAAGAAATTAGGATTATGGGAAGAAATGCAACTGGTGTTAGAGGCATAAATTTGGAAACTGGATCAATATGTATTGATGCTAACATTTCTTGTAGCAACAGTGAAGTCTTAGTAGTTAGTGAAAACGGATATGGAAAAAGAACTTCAATTGACGAATACAGAATAACCAAAAGAGGAAGTAAAGGCGTAAAAACTCTCAATTCAACTGAAAAAACCGGAAAAATTGTGGCCTTTAAATTGGTTGAAGATGACGAGGATTTAATGATAGTAACGGATTTTGGAATGATAATTAGAATTCCAATTAATCAAATATCAAGAATGAGTAGAGTTACTCAAGGGGTAAGATTAATTAATCTAAAAGAAAATCAAAAGGTGTCATCAGTATTCAATGTTAAAGAACAATAAAACCAATTATTTTTCCTGCTTTATATTTCCCGGGAAATAATTAAAATATTTCCCGGGAAATATTTTTAATGTTCCACGTGAAACGTATTTACATCAAATTCATATTTTGTTTTGTATTTGGAAAAACGGTTAATTATACATTATTTTGTTTTATGTTCCACGTGAAACATAAAGTATTAATGGCTTATGTTTGTTAAATATATATAATAAAATTATTTGATTATATATGCATATTATATTATACTTATTTTGACGTAACAAGTTCCTTAATTTAATTGGTCAGGATCGAAAGATAGCAGCCCCATTAAGAGAATTTGTGTACGTCATTTTTTAATGTTCCACGTGGAACATAGAGGAGTGTTATGTGGGAAGAAAAATATATGAAAGAGGCCATAAAAGAAGCAATTAAAGCTTACAAATATAATGAAATTCCAGTTGGTGCTGTTATAGTATATAAAGATAAGATTGTTGCAAGAGGATATAACAAAAAAGAAAAATCAAATATTCCTTTGGATCATGCGGAAATAATTGCAATTAAAAAAGCATGTAAAAAAATTGGGGATTGGAGATTAAATGAATGTTTACTATTTGTAACTCTTGAACCGTGTGATATGTGTATGAGTGTAATTAGAGAGTGTAGAATAAGTAAAATATATTGTTCGATAAAAAATAATCAAAAGTGGGAATTTGTTGATAAAGTCAACGTATCTAAGCCAAATATAATTTATGGCCTTTGTGAAAAAGAATCTCAGTCTCTAATAAATAATTTTTTTAAAGAAATAAGAAAATAACTACTTTTAATATGAAAAGGTATTAATTACATGTTATAATTATTTTATCATTTAAGGAGGACAATTTATGCAATATAAAGCCTTATATAGAAAATATAGACCTCTTGACTTTGATGATTTAATTGGTCAAGATGCAATTGTTAAAACCTTGAAAAATTCTTTAAAAAACAATAAAATAGGTCACGCCTATTTATTTACTGGTACAAGAGGAACTGGGAAAACGAGCGTAGCTAAGATGTTTGCTAAAATTGTTAATTGTGAGGATCTTAAAGATGGGCTTCCCTGCGGAAGTTGTAAAATATGTAAAATAATAAATACGGATGAAAATCCCGACATTATCGAAATTGACGCGGCATCTAACAATGGAGTGGATGAAATTAGAGAAATCAAAAACAAAGCTTCTTTTGTTCCGGTTATTAGCAAATATAAAGTGTATATCATTGATGAAGTTCATATGTTATCAATCGGAGCTTTCAATGCTTTATTGAAAACTCTTGAAGAACCACCATCGCATGCTATATTTATTTTAGCGACAACTGAACCACAAAAAATTCCTATTACAATTATTTCAAGATGTCAAAGATTTGATTTTAAGAAAATATCAATTAACGATTTGCAAAAAAGATTAAAATATATTTCAACAAAAGAAAAAATTAATATTGATGAGAGTTGTATTAATGAAATTTCTATATTATCTGATGGTTCTTTAAGAGATGCCATTGGGTTATTAGATCAAGTAAACTCATTTTCTGAAGGCGAAATAAGCCTTGATAAACTATATGAGTTAACAGGAAATGTAAACATTCAAATAATATTTAATATAATTACAAATATAATGAATAATGATATCAATAAATTAATTGAATTATATGACAATCTATATGATAGAGGAGCAAATTTTCAAAAAATAGCAGAAACTACATTAGATGTATTAACAAACGTATTAATTTCTAAAAATGCAAAAAAATATTTTATTAAAAAAAATATTTATTATAAAGAAGAAATAGAAAAAATAGAAAAAATATCGACAAGAGAAAGATTACATAATTTAATTATTAATTTAAACTTATTGTTAGATAATATGAATAATAGCTCAAATTCTAGTCTATTATTTGAACTGTTTTTATTAGAAGCTGTTAATTTGGATGAGTCTATTCCAGAGAAAGAGGACAATGAAGATTCTTCCACTAAAGAAAATTATGTGGACAAAAATAATAGTTTATCAAATTCTAATTTGGAAGATAACAATTTTGCCTTTAAGGAAGCTTTGGTAAATAATACAATTGCTATGGCATGTAAAGAATATAAAATTGAAATTAAACAATTATTTTCTAATATAGATAAATACTTACTTGATTCAAAAACGAAAAACATAGCATCGTTATTGATGGATTGTAATATAAATGCTGCAAGTATAGATCATTTGTTATTGACATATAAATATGATAGTTTGGTACTTGAAAACGATAAAAACATTAAAAAAATAGAAAAAATTTTAAATGAGCTAACTAAAAGAAAATATAAAGTTGTTGCTATTACTGAAGATAAATGGAAAGAAATAAGACCAAAATTTATTGAATTAAAGAAAAAGAATGAAAAAATTGAATTAATGGATGAAATAAACGAAGATACAATATCTTGCGTTGTTGAAGAAATAAACGATTTTAATAAAACAATTTATGAGTTTGGTTCGGAAATAATAGAAGTGGAGGAATAATTATGAATATGCAAGCAATGATGCAACAAGCACAAAAAATTCAAAAGGAAATTGCAAAAGCAAAAAGCGAAATAGATGAAAAGGAGTTTGAATTAACGAAATCATTTGTAACTGTAAAAGTTAATGGAAAAAAAGAAATATTGAAAATCGAAATTAGTGACACTGATTTAAAAGCTGATGATATTGAAGTTTTAGGTGATATAATAATGTTAGCTTTAAATGAATTATACAAAAATATTGATAAAGAAATAGAATCAAAACTGGGTAAATACGGAATTGGTTCATTGGGTTTTTAATATGAATTATCCCGATAGTTTAAATAATTTAATCGATAATTTTAAAAAAATGCCAGGAATTGGAGAAAAAACCGCTGAAAGATTAGCTTTTAGTGTATTAACTTTTGATGATGATACAATTAATAGTTTTTCTAAATCAATAAAAGAAATAAAAACAAAACTTAAAAAATGTAGCGTATGTAATAACTTATCTGAAGAAGATAAGTGCACTATCTGTAATAATGAATCTAGAGATAATTCAATTATTTGCGTTGTAGAAGACACAAAAAATTTGTATTTATTTGAAAAAACAGGTAATTATAATGGAAAATATCATGTATTAGGTGGTTTAATTTCACCATTAAGCGGAATAAATCCAGAGGATATTAATATTGATTCTTTAATAAAAAGAGTAAATAACGAAAAAATAAAAGAGGTTATAATTGCTGTAAAACCAACCATTGAGGGAGAAACCACATCTCTTTATATATTAAAGCTATTAAAAGATACAAATGTTATAGTATCAAAAATTGCACACGGTGTCCCTCTTGGCTCAGATATGGAATATTTAGATTCATTGACTTTAGAGATGGCAATGAATGATAGAAAGAAAATTTCAGAATAGAGATGATTGTTATGAATAAAAATATACTAGATTCATATGAAAGATTTAAGGGATATTTTAATAATCTTTCTCATGCATATTTATTTATTAATAATGGAGAACATAATTTTGATGATATAGTATATTGTTTTGCTGCATTAATATTAAATAACTTTATAAATGATGAAAATATAGAAAAAATAATTAAATCAATAAAAGATAGGACTAATACCGAGGTTAGAATAATAACACCAGAAGGTTTATGGATTAAAAAAGAACAAATAATTGAATTAAAAAGTGATTTTAAATCAAAAGCTTTAAATGGATCAAAAAAAATATATATAATTAATGAAATCGATAAATTAAATAATTATTCAGCAAATAGTATATTAAAATTTTTAGAAGAACCGGAAGACGACATTGTTGCAATTTTAACAACTAACAATCCAAATTCAGTTCACAATACTGTTTTATCACGTTGTCAAAAAATAATTTTATCAAATCATGATAATAATATTAACAGTGTTAATAATATGATTTCTGATAATAAATTTATAAATTTTTCATTAGAGAAGGATGAAATCGATAAACTTATTGACAATATTATCAAATTTATAAAAAACTATGAAGAAAACAATATTAAAGTAATTTGTTTTTCTAAAGATTTGTTTTATAAAACTTATAATAAAAAGGAAGAAATTGATGCTTCTTTTAAATTAATGATTTTATTTTATAAAGATGTATTGAACTATATTATGAAAAAAAATATTGAATATTTTTATAATTATGAAGATTTAATTATAAAAATAGCATCAAATAATAATCAAACTAACATTATTTATAAAATTAAAATACTAATGCAAAAAAAAGATTTGATAAAATATAATATTAATGTTAATCTATTATTTGATTCTTTAATATTAGAATTTGAAGGAGAAAAAATATGATGGATGTTATAGGGATATCTTTTGAAGAAAATAGTAAAATATATTATTTTTATCCAAACAATTTGATTATAAAAAAAGGCGATATTGTTATTGTTGAGACAGAAAAAGGTAATCAAATAGGAAATGCGGTAACTGAAATATCAAAAATTAGTAGTGAGAAAATTAATTCGATTTTGAAAAAAGTAGTAAGATTAGCTAATCATGACGATATCGACAAAGCTGAAAGAAATAAAAAAGATGCAGTATTAGCAAAAAAGAAGTGTGAAGAAATAATTAAAGATTATAATATGAATATGTCAATAATTAGCGCAAGTTATACATTTGATAGATCTCAATTACTATTCCATTTTTTATCTGATGAAAGGGTAGATTTTAGAAAACTAGCGAAAGAATTAGCTAACATATATAGAACAAGAATAGAACTTAGACAAGTTGGTGTTAGAGATAAAGCTAAGGAAATAGGTGGTATTGGTGTATGTGGAAGATGTTTATGCTGTTCCACATTCTTGAAATCGTTTGATTCTTTGTCCATTAATATGGCAAAAAACCAGAACATGTCTTTGACTCCAAATAAGATAAATGGTTCTTGTGGTAGATTGTTATGTTGTTTAGGATATGAAAATGATTTGTATGAAGAATTTAGAAAAGGATTGCCAAATATAGGAGAAAAAATCAAAACTCCTACTGGTCAAAATAGGGTAATTTCAGTTGATATTCTAAGCAGAACCTATAAAACATTAAATGAAAACGATGAAATCGAAACGATACATATAGATAAATAAGGGGGAAATACATATGAAAATGATTGTTGGTTTGGGAAATCCTGGTTTAATATATAAAAATACCAGACATAATATTGGTTTTCATTATTTAGATATTTTTTGCAAAAAAAATAAAATAGAATTAAAAAGCAGAAAATTTTGTGGATACTATTCTATAGTTTCAATAAAAAACACAAAGGTTTTGGTACTAAAACCATTAAAATATATAAATTTATCAGGAGAAGTAATAAAAAAATATTGTGATTATTTTAAAATAGAAGTAGATGATATTTTGGTAATTCATGATGATATGGATATTGAAATTGGAAAAATTAAATTGAAATCTTCAGGAAGTAGCGCGGGTCATAATGGATTAAAAAATATTGAGTCATGTATAAATACTCAAAATTATAAAAGATTAAAAATTGGTATTTCAAAAAACAAATTAATTGACTCTAAAGATTATGTATTGGGAAAGTTTAGTGATCAAGAAAAAACAATCTTTGAAGATCTAGAAAACACAATAAACAATATAATATTAGATTATTTATATCTAGATTTTAATGTTTTGATGAGCAAATATAACAATAATATGTAATTACCTGGAGGAAAAATGATTTTTTTAGACGAAAAAATAAAAATCAATTTAGAAAAAGAGACCACTGTATTTTGCTCAAACGACGAATTTTCTTGTATATTAGTTAATTCTTTAAGAGAAAAAAACATATTAGTTGTGACAAACACTTTATATGAAGCTAATAATTTGTTCAATTCATTAATTAATTATAATAATAATGTATTATTCTTTCCAACAGATGATTTTGTTTCTGAGGAGTTTTTAGCATCAAGTCCAGAATTAGAAATGACAAGAATAGAGACAATTAATGAGATTGTCTTTTCAAAAGAAAAACATATAGTAGTCACCGATTATATGGGTTTAATTCGTTATTTACCGGAAAAAAGTTCTTGGATTTCAAGTACAATTAACATAAAAATAGGGGATACTATTGAAAAAGAAATACTAATAAACAAACTTTATACCATAGGATATAATATGACACCATTAGTAAATAAAACAGGCGATATTGCAAATAGAGGATTTATTTTAGATGTTTTTCCTTCTTTATCTGAAAAACCTGTAAGAATTGAATTTTGGGACAATATGATAGAATCTATTAGAACATTTGACATAGAAAACCAACTTTCTCTAAATAATATCGATAATATAGTGATTTACCCAATAAGTGAATTTATATCTAACAAGAAAGATCTTATAAAAAAACAAAAATACCTTGCAAATTATGAAAAAGTATCATCTATATTGGAGTATTTAGACAGTGAGTTAATTGTATATAAAGATTATAAAAGTATAGAAAAAGCATATGAGAGATTAAAAGTACAAATAATTGAGCATGAAAATAATATTGAAACAGATATAAATTCAAGTTATTTTCATTCTTTAAATCATATTAAAGCGTCTTTTACTATTTATTTGAACACATTAGATAATATATCTTCAACAAATAACAAGGTGTATTTTGATATAAAAGAAGTTATAAATTATAGTGAAAATTTTGAGTTATTAAGAAAAGAATTACATAAATATATTAATAATAACAAAACTGTAATTATTGCCTTTGATTCAAAAAAGAAAATTGAATTGTTTAAGGAAATTATTGATATTAATACAATATATACAAAAGAAACAGAAATAATTTATAATTCTATTAATTTAATTGAAAAAAAAATAAATCAAGGATTTATTTTTGAAGAATTTATTGTAATAGCGGAATCTAACATTTATAAAAAAGTGGATAATAAAATATCATATAATAGCAAATTTAGGTTTGGTACCAAAATTAAAGATATGTCTAAATTAAATATTGGTGATTATGTTGTTCATGAAGCTCATGGAATAGGAATATATTCTGGTATTATTGCATTAAATAAGAATGGTGCTATTAAAGATTATTTGTTAATAAATTATAAAAATAATGAGAATTTGTATATTCCCGTTGAAAAAATTGATTTAATAACAAAATACTCGTTAAACGAGGGACTAAAACCAAAAATTAATAGTTTGGGTGGAAGCGAATGGATAAATACAAAATATAAAGTTAAAAATAAAATTAAAGATATTGCGGAAAAATTAATTAAACTTTCTGCAGAAAGAAAATCTATAGAAGGATTTGCATTTAAAAAAGATGATGAAGATCAAATAGAATTTGAAAAAGAATTTATTTATGATGAAACCAAAGATCAATTAGTATCTACAATGCAAATAAAAAAAGATATGGAATCTAGTAGTCCAATGGACAGAATTTTATGTGGAGATGTGGGTTATGGAAAAACCGAAGTTGCATTTAGAGCTATATTTAAAGCAGTAAGCAGCGGAAAACAAGTAGCGTATTTATGCCCAACCACATTGTTATCAAATCAACAATATAATAATTCAATATCAAGGTTTAATAATTATCCTTTTTCAATTGCGCTACTAAATAGATTTACTTCAAAAAAAGAAACAATGAAAATAATTAATGGATTAAAAAAAGGAACAATAGATATTGTTTTTGGTACACATAGATTGCTTAGTAAGGATGTAATATTTAAATCTTTAGGATTATTAATAATAGATGAAGAACAAAGGTTTGGTGTAACTCATAAGGAAAAAATTAAAGAATATAAAACAAATATTGATGTATTAACATTATCTGCAACTCCAATACCAAGAACAATGCAAATGGCTTTAATAGGCTTAAGAGACTTATCATTAATTGAGACACCTCCTGTTAATAGATATCCTGTTCAAACATATGTATTAGAAGAAAATAATCATATAATAAAAGAAGCTATTTACAAGGAAATAGTAAGAAAAGGGCAAGTATATATATTGTTTAATAACATTGAAAAAATAGAAAGAAAAGTTCAAGAAATTCAAAATTTAGTTAAGGATTCAAGAATAATATATGCGCATGGTAAAATGAATAAAAATGAAATTGAAAAAATAATGATTGATTTTGTAGATCAAAAATATGATGTTTTAATATGTACTACTATTATTGAAACAGGAATTGATATTCCTAATGTAAATACATTAATTATAATTGATGCCGATAAATTTGGATTAAGTCAACTATATCAAATAAGAGGAAGAGTTGGAAGAACAAATAAAATTGCATATGCTTATTTAATGTATGATAAAAGAAAAAATCTTGGTGAAATTGCAGCAAAACGTTTAAAAACAATAAAAGAATTTACTGAACTTGGGAGTGGATTATCAATAGCAATTAGAGATTTATCGATTAGAGGCTCTGGTGATATATTGGGAAGCGAACAATCCGGATTTATTGATTCTGTTGGAATTGAATTATATACAAAAATGGTTAATGACGAAGTAGAAAGAATAAAAGGCAAATATAAAGAAGAAAAAGAAAGCATTGACACATCATTAATAAATATTGATACTCATATTGATGATAAATATGTAAAAGATGAATCTTTAAAAATTGAAATTCATAAAAGGATTAACGAAATAGATAGTTACGAAAGATTATTGGAAGTTAAAGAAGAAATAGAAGATAGATTCGGAAAAATAAATGAAAAAATATTATTGTATATGTATCAAGAATGGTTTGAAAAATTAGCGAGAGAAAAAGGAATAGAAAAAATTAATCAAAATAAATATTCAATAGAGATATTTATATCTAAAGATAAAACAGAGTCTATAAATATTAATGAGTATTACAAAAGAATACTAATTATTGGAAAAATGTTTAAATTTTCTTATGAATATAAAAGATTAAAAATAACAATTGATTTAAATAAACTAGAAAAACATTGGTTGTATTATGCTTTAGAAGCAATAATATTACTTGACAAATAAATAATTTATATAAAATGACGTTATTAAGTAAATAATAGAGGTTCCTTATAGTGATTTTTAATTGACAATCATTGTATAAATGATATAATTTATAAATAAATGACATTGAAGAAACAAGTAAATAATAAAAATTATTGTAGAGAGCTTGGTTTGGTGAAACAAGTATAAGGATATTATTGAAAATGGTTTTGGAGTCAAACGTATTTCTGCGTTAAAGAAATGAGTGCATAGAATACTATGAATTAAGGTGGTACCGCGATTATTCGTCCTTAAATTTATAGTTTTTTTATTAGGAGGATGCTATGGAAAAATATTATATAACTACTGCGATTGCGTATGCTTCGGGGAAACCTCATATAGGCAATGTATATGAAGTTGTTTTGGCTGATTGTATTGCAAGATATAAACGATTAAAAGGATTTGATGTATATTTTCAAACCGGTACTGATGAACACGGAGAAAAAGTGCATATAAAAGCCTTGGAAAACAAAGTATCAGAACAAGAATTTGTTGACAACATTTCAAATATAGTGAAAGAAAATTATGATATGTTAAATATTTCATATGACGCTTTTGTCAGAACTTCAGACGAAAACCATAAGAAAAGTGTATCTCAAATATTTCAAAAACTATATGATAAAGGTGATATTTATAAAGACGTTTATGAGGGTTGGTACTGTATTCCTTGCGAGTCTTTTTATACCGATCTTCAGTTAAATAATGGAAATTGTCCCGATTGTGGAAGAACTGTAGAAAAAAAGAGAGAGGAAGCATATTTTTTAAAATTATCAAATTACACAGAAAAATTATTGAAATATATTGAGGAAAACCCCACATTTTTACAACCGGATTTTAGAAAAAATGAAATAATAAATAATTTTATTAAACCAGGCTTACAAGATTTATGTGTAACAAGAAGTACTTTTGAATGGGGAGTAAAAGTTCCTTTTGATAAAAATAATGTAATATACGTGTGGATTGATGCTCTTTCAAATTACATTACTTTTTTGGGATATGACTTAAATAATAAGGGCGAAAAATTCGAAAAATATTGGCCAGCCGATCTACAAATAATTGGAAAAGACATATTTAGATTTCATTCTATATATTGGCCAATATTACTAATGGCTTTAAATGAAAAATTACCTAAAACTATTTTTGGACATCAATGGTTAATTTCTGATAAGGAAAAAATGAGCAAATCTAGAGGGAATGTATTATATGCAGATGAATTAGTTAATGAATTTGGTTTAGACCAAGTTAGATATTATGTATTGAGTTCTATGCCTATTACAAGTGATGGATTAATATCTAAAGATTTGATTAAGGAAAAAGTAAACTCAGATTTAGCAAACACTTTAGGTAATTTAATAAATAGAACTATTACAATGTCAATAAAATATTTTGATGGAATTGTAAATAAAATAGAAAACAATAATGAAATAGATGAAAAATTTATTGAGGAAGTATCAAAAATGCCTATTAAAGTAGAAGAATCAATAGAAAATATTAATATTAGTATGGCTTTATCTCAAATAATAGATCTAGCAAGATTGTGTAATAAATATATTGATGATACAGCTCCTTGGATTTTGGCAAAAAATGAAAACTTTGATAGATTAAATACTGTATTATATAATACTATAGAATCTATTAGAATTATTGGTGTTTTATTGAAACCGTTTTTGCCGGATACTTCAGAAAAAATATTAAAATCCCTTAATACAGCAAATGTTTCTTTAGATTCAATTAATGCATTTGGCAATTTAGAAAACAATATAAAGGTGGAAAAAATAGATATATTATTTAATAGAATTGAATAAAGGTTGTTATAAATAAATTACTTTGTTATAATGTTTAATATTGGAGGATAAATATGGTGGATTTTTTTATAAATATATTATTACCTATAATTGTAGGATTAATTGTAATTTCTATAGTTTTCAAGTTGGTATCAATTTTGTTAGAACTTATTAAGCTAGATTATATTCCAATTAGAATATTAGTTTTTTTAGTAGCATATTATTTCGTTGGACCGTATATACTTAATATGGTTGAGGGATCTTTATTTACAGACATGCATCCATTTGCAATATTTTTTTACGAACCCGTTCAATATATAATCGGTTTGTTTTCATAAAAAGCAATATTAAGTATTGCTTTTTTTAAGAGGAGATTTATGATTGTTGATACCCATTGCCATATTTTTAATGAATATTATGATGATATTGAGGCTTTAATGGAGGAAATCGAAAAAGAGAACATTATATTAATTGTAAGTGGAGTAGATCCAAAATCAAACAAAGAAGTAATCGAACTTACAAAAAAATATAAAAATGTTTATGGCACAGTTGGATTTCATCCTTCTGAAATTAATTCTATTAAAGAAAATGATTATTTTGAATTAGAAGAACAATTAAAAAATAATAAGATTGTAGGTTTAGGAGAAATTGGGCTTGATTATTATTGGATAAAAGACAACAAAGATAATCAAAAAGATATGTTTATAAGACAATTAAATATAGCTTTAAAAAATAATTATTCAGTTGTAATACATAATAGAGATGCAACCGAAGATATATTGAATATTCTTTCAAATTATAAACTAAAAGGAGTTATCCATGCTTTTAGTAAAGGAATTGAAGTTGCAAATGCATTTGTTAAATTGGGTTATTACTTAGGAATTGGAGGAGTATTAACTTTTAAAAATTCTAATCTTAAGGATATAATAAAAGAAATATCTATAGATTATTTAGTTGTTGAAACCGATTCCCCTTATCTAACTCCAGAGCCATATAGAGGTCAATTAAACAAACCATTATATATAAAAAATATTATAGATAAAATAGCTGAAATTAAAGGGCTTGATTCCGATATAATAGAGAAAAAAATATATGATAATACCTCTCAATTATTTGACTTTAATCAACAAAAATGATATTATTAATATAGTATTATGAGGTGAAAATTGAAGAAAATAATTTCAATTACATTAATAGGAATTATAGTATTATTTAATGCGTTTATATTAACTTATAGATACAGTTTTTTTTCTAATATTGAATATAAGATAAATAATTACTTTGTTGAAAAAGATAATTTGGTTGTTGTTGAAAAGAAAGTTGAAGTAACGGATGCCAAGAAAACTTTTGAAGTAATTGAAACTTATGAGGGAACTATGACTGCGTATGGCGCTGATTGCTATGGATGTTCTGGAGTAACCGCTTCGGGATATGACATAAGAAACAATAATATATATTATGAAGATAAAACTTTCGGGACAATAAGAATTGTAGCAGCCGATAGAAGCGTTCCATTTGGAACAGTAGTAAGGGTAACGGGAGTAAAAATATATAAAGAACCTTTTCTTGCAATTGTATTAGATAGAGGGAGTGCAATAAAAGGAAAACTAATGGATCTAGCCTTCGGCTTTCAAGATGAACAAGAAGTAAAACAAGTTGGAAGATCTAATGTAATATATGAAGTGTTAAGATATGGATGGTAAGAGGCTTTGATGTCTCTTATTTTTAGAGGTAAAATGAAATACAATCATAAATTTAAAAAAAAATTTGGGCAAAATTTTATAAAAGATGAGAATTTAATAGATAAAATTATTAATTTGTCTGATTTTGAGGAAAATTCATTAGTAATTGAAATCGGTTGTGGTTCCGGAGTATTAACAAAAAAACTAGCAAACAAATTTGAATATGTTTTGGGTTATGAAATAGATAAAGATTTAGAAAAATATCTAAATGAAATTAGCAATCCAAAGTTAACAATTATTTATGATGATTTTTTGAAAAGAGACATTATTGAAGACATAAAAAAATATAAATACGATAAGTTATTTATAATATCCAATCTTCCATATTATATTACTACACCTATTATAGAAAAAATAATTAATGAAGGTATTGATGTTTACAGAATAATTATTATGGTTCAAAAAGAAGTTGGAGATAGAATTAATGCGGTTCCAAAGTCTAAAGCATATAATTCACTTAGTGTTTTTATAAATTATAATTACGATGTAAAAAAAATAATGAATGTTTCAAGACAATCCTTTGTACCCCAACCAAATGTAGACAGTATTGTATTAAAGTTATCAAAAAAAAATAATCAAGAGAAAGCTTTTAACGAAGAGCATTTTTATAAGTTAGTTAGGGATTCATTTAAACAAAAAAGAAAAATATTAAAGAATAATCTAATTGATTATGATTATAATTTTATAGAAGAACTCTTATTAAAAAGGAAGCATATTAAAAACATAAGAGCTGAGCAATTATCTATTCAAGATTTTATTTTTTTATCAAACTCATTATGTTTAAGGAAATATTAACATTTTATATTGATTTTTTTAATAATATGATGTACTATTAACTTGAAATATGTTTCAAAAGGAGAGGTGCTTGTGAAAATAACATCAGTAAATGTTCGTAAAATCGAAAAAGAAAATTCTCGTATGAAAGGAATAGTATCAATATTGATAGACGATTGCTTTGCAATTCATGACATTAAAATCATCGAAGGTGATAATGGTCCATTTGTTGCAATGCCTAGTCGAAGAAATGCTGTGGGAGATTATAGAGATATAGTTCATCCTATTAATCAAGAAACAAGAGATATGTTCAATGAAATAATTATTGCTGAATACGAAAAAGCTGAGGATGTTAAATCTGAAGAAGTAGAAGAAGAGGAATAAAACTCTTTTTTTTGTTAATTTAAGTAAAGTTAATAATATATATATTGATATGCTATTTTTTGAATGTTAAAATCCTATCAAGGATGGGTGTTGACTAATGAAAAGAAAACATAAATTTAAAAAAAGCATTATTAGAATATTTTTCTCTATTTTAATATTGTCTTTAATGTTTGGTAGCATAATTACTGTGTTAGGTAGAGTAATGTCTCTTAATAAAGAAAAAAAAGAATTAGAAAACACTCTTGTTTCAACGAAGAATAAAAAGTTGAATTTAGAAGATGAAATGAACAAATTAAACGACGAGGAATATGTTGCGAGATATGCAAGAGAAAAGTATTTGTTTTCTAAAGAGGGAGAATTCATAATAAAGATACAAAAGTAAGAATTAATATTCTTACTTTTGTGTTATTATATTTGTGGTGATATAAATGAATAATTTTAATTCCTTAGTTTTAGCGTACATAGGAGATGCTGTATATGAACTTTATGTAAGAAATCATTTAATAAATAATAACATATCCAAAGTAAACGATTTGCAAAAGGAAGCAAAAAAATATGTTTGTGCAAAGTCTCAAGCACTATTTTTAAAACATTTGATTGAAAACAATTATTTAAGCGAAGATGAAGTTGAAATTGTTAAAAGAGCCAGAAATTCTAAATCAAATTCTAAACCAAAAAACACGGATATTTTGACTTATAAACATTCTACTGCCTTAGAAGCGTTGATTGGATTTCATTATACGAACCAAAACTTTGAAAGAAATAATCAAATAATGAACCATATTTGGAGTTTAATATGATAGTAATAGGTAAGAATGTTGCTTTAGAATTATTAAATAATAATAAAAAAATTAATAAAATCTATTTATATGATAATTTTAATGACAAAAATTTGTTGAATGAAATTAATAAACGAAATATTAGTGTTATTTACAAATCAAAACAAGAAATGTTTAAAATTGATAATGGTAACCATCAAGGTATAATTATGGATATACCTGATTACAAATATTTTGATTTAGAAGAAGTAATTAATAACAAAGGATTTTTAGTAATTCTTGATCATCTGGAAGATACACATAATTTTGGTGCAATAATAAGAACTTGCGAAGCGGCGGGAGTAGATGGAATTATAATTCCCGAAGATAGAAGTGTCGATATTAACTCAACTGTTATGAAAACCAGTTCGGGTGCACTAGATAATATAAAAATAGTAAAAGTTATAAATATAAATAATACTATTGATAAATTAAAAGAAATCGGATATTGGATAATTGGAACTTCTCTAGATACAGACCAATTATATGATAAACAAAAATACATATATCCTTTGGCCCTAATTATTGGTAATGAAGGAAAAGGAATAAGTAGGCTCACAAAAGAGAAGTGTGATGCAGTAGTAAAAATACCTATGAAAGGAAAAATTAATAGTTTAAATGCTTCGGTATCGGCCGGGATAATGATTTATGAAATAATAAAATTTAGAAACTAGGAGGTAAAATTGTATAAAAATATAGATGATTATGAATTAATATATTTAGTTGAAGAAAATGATGAGAATGCCCTTAATATATTATATGATAAGTACAAACCTATAGTTGATTTAAAAGCAAAAAAATATTTAAAATATGGAAAGAAAATGGGATTAGAATACGAGGATCTTTATCAAGAAGGAATGTTGGGATTATCCGAAGCGATAGCGTCTTTTAATCAAGAAAAAAACGCACAATTTAAAACCTTTGCAAACTTATGTATGGAAAGACAAATATTTTCTTTATTAAAAAAAGCTAATAGAAAAAAACATGCTTTATTAAATGATTCTGTTTCATTAGATGAAAAAATTAATGAGGATGAAAATACATTGTTGGATATATTCTTTGAAAAAGGTACAAATCCTAGTGAATTATATGAATACAAGGAAGGAAAAAAAGTGCTTTTTGAAAAAATATATTCTATTTTAACTCCACTTGAAAAAGAAGTGTTTGATTTGAAAATAAATAACTTTGATTATAATGAAATATCTCAGTTGCTTAATAAAAGTTATAAATCTGTAGATAGTTCAATTCAAAGAATAAGAATAAAAGTGAGAAAAATAATTGAAGAAATACAAATAAATTGACATTGAATAATAATTATGTTATTATCTTGTTAATTGAACACGTGAAAGTGTTTTTATTTTGGTAAAAGGTGGTAAAATGAAAAAAATTAAGGAATTTTTTGTTAGTGTAAAAAAAGAAACTGCTAAGATTAAATGGCCAACAAAAAAAGAAATGGTCAAATATTCAATTGCAACAATATCTTTTATGGTATTCTTTGCGTTATTCTTCTTCTTTTTAGATGTTTTATTTGCTTTTATTAAGAGCATTGTGGGGTAATTATGGAAAGTAAACAATGGTATGTAGTTAATACTTATTCTGGACACGAAAATAAAGTTAAAGAAAAATTGGAAATGCGTATTAATTCAATGAATATGCAAGACAATATATTTAGAGTAATACTTCCAGAACATAAGATTGAGGAAACAAAAGATGGAGTTACAAAAGAAAAAACCAAAAAAATGTTTCCGGGTTATATTTTAGTTGAAATGATCATGTCTGATGATGCGTGGTATGTTGTAAGAAATACTCCGGGCGTAACTGGATTTATTGGTTCAAGCGGTAAGGGAGCAAAACCCATTCCGTTGCTTCCATCTGAAATAGATAGAATTCTTGCAAATATGGGAATGAGTAGATTAGAATTAGGTAATGAATTGCAAGTTGGCGAAAAAGTAAAAATTACTGATGGACCATTTAAAACCATGATTGGTAAAATTCAAGAATTGGACTTTGAAAACCAAGAATTAAAAGTTATAATTGATTTATTTGGTCAAGAAACAATAATAGAAGCAAAAATATATCAAGTTGAAAAGTTTTTTTAAAAATTGATTGCATTTAAATATATATAGTGATAAAATAACTTTGCTATATAAATTTATAGTGATTTAGTGGGAGCGGATTAGCAATAATACCACTTCGCGAAAAAATATTATTAGGAGGTGTTTTTCGTGGCAAAAGAAGCAGTAAAAGTAATAAAATTACAAGTTCCTGCTGGAAGAGCTACACCTGGACCACCAGTTGGTACTGCGTTGGGACCTGCAGGTGTAAATTCTCAAGAGTTTTGTTTAAAGTTTAATGAAGCAACCAAAGACAAAATGGGAGATATTTTACCAGTAGTAATTAGTATTTATGAAGATCGTTCTTTCGATTTCAAAGTTAAAACTCCACCTGCACCATTTTTAATTAAAAAATATGCAAAGGTAGAGAAAGCTGGTGCAAAAGGAAGAACTGAAAAGGTTGGGTCTATAACTAGAGCTCAATTAAGAGAAATTGCGGAAATTAAGGCTGTCGATCTAAATGCATATTCTATAGAAAATGCAATGAAGATAATTGAAGGTACAGCATACAACATGGGAATAGAAATTAAGGATTAACATATAGGTTATTACCTATGTGGGAGGAAAACCGTATTAACCACATAAGGAGGAAAAATGAAAGGTAAAAAATATACAAATTCAATTTCAAAAATTGATAGAAATAAAACATATAATGTTGAAGAAGCTATAAAGCTAGTAAAGGAAACGAGCACATCAAAATTTGATGAAACAGTAGAAATTGCTATTAGGTTAAATGTTGATGTAAAAAAGGCTGAGCAACAATTAAGAGGAGCAATTGTATTGCCTCACGGAACAGGAAAAAACAAAAAAGTTATTGTTGTTGCAAAAGGCGATAAGGCAAAGGATGCTGAAAAAGCTGGAGCCGATTATGTTGGAGATCTAGATATTTTACATAAAATTGAAACTGAAAATTGGATGGATTTCGATGTAATTATTTCAACTCCAGACATGATGCCGGCACTTGGAAAACTTGGAAAAATATTAGGACCTAAAGGCTTAATGCCAAATCCAAAAGTTGGAACAGTTACTTTAGATGTTATTAAAGCAGTTGAAGACATTAAAAAGGGAAAAGTTGAATATAAAACAGATTCATTTGGAAATGTTCATGCTATTCTTGGAAAATCATCATTTGATGAAAATAAATTAATTGAAAATTTAAGAACCTTTGTAGAGGTAATAATGAAATCAAAACCTTCAACAGTAAAAGGGAACTATGTAAAAAATATATCTATTTCATCAACAATGGGTCCAGGAATTAAATTAGATTTAAATTCCTTTGACAAACAATAAGTATTAATATATAATACAATTTGAAAAGCGATACCCATAGACAGTAGGGGCTTAATAAGCTTAATATTTCCTACCGAGGGTTTAAATAACAATGTTATTTTAAACTCTCGTTATGTATAATGAGAGTTTTTATTTAGGAGGTGAGTTATGGCTAATGAAAAAATTCTAGAACAAAAAAAAGGTGTTGTTTCAGAAATTTCAGATAAGATATCAAAAGCTTCATCAACAATATTCTTTGATTATAGAGGATTAACAGATGAACAAATATCTTTAATAAGAAAAGAGTTAAAACAAAACAATTCTGAAATGAAAATTTACAAAAATACTTTGACAAAAAGAGCTTTGGATGATTTGAAGTTTAACATGGACTATTGTACCTTTGGACCAAGTGCAGTTGTATTTGGAGAAGATTCAATAACTCCAATAAAAATAATTGCAGATTTTTCAAAAAAATATGAATTATTAAAGGTTAAAGGCGGAATCATTGATGGCAAAGAAACTTCGTTAGAAGTGCTATCAAAATTGTCAGCAATACCATCAAGAGATGCTTTGTTAACAATGTTAGCAAGCGGAATGCTTGGTATTATAAACAATTTGAGTATTGGTTTAAAATTATATGCCGAAAAATTAAAAGAGGAGGGAAATTAATATGGCAAAGTTAACTAAAGAAAGTTTTATTGAATCTTTAAAGGAAATGAATGTACTTGAAGTATTGGAACTAGTTGAAGCGATGAAAGAAGAATTGGGAATTGACCCAAGTGCAGTTGCAGTTGCAGCAGCACCAGTAGTTGCTGAAGCGGTAGAAGAAAAAACTTCATTTAATGTAGTATTGACAGCAGCTGGAGCTAATAAAATTGCAGTTATTAAATTAGTAAGAGAAGCAACTGGATTAGGGTTAGTAGAAGCAAAGAATTTAACTGAAGCTGGCGGAAACATTAAAGAAAACGTTAAAAAAGAAGAAGCAGAAGAATTAAAAGCAAAATTAGAAGAAGCTGGAGCAACAGTAGAATTAAAATAAATAAAACCTATATAAATAGGTTTTTTTGCTTTTATGAGGTATTTTATGGATCATTATTTTACTAATAACAACTTAAAGTCAAATATAAAAATTATAAGTTCAATTATTAATAATACAAAATATGATTTTTATGTAGACAATGGTGTGTTTTCAAAAAACTACGTAGACTATGGGACCAAACTATTATTAGAAACCATTAAGGATATCAAAGGAAATGTGCTAGATATAGGATGCGGTTATGGTGTAATTGGAATATACTTAAAAAAAAATTATGATTGTGTTGTAGATATGGTTGATATTAATAAAAGAGCACTACACCTTTCAAAAAGAAATGTTGAAATGCACAAAATAAAAGATGTAAATATTTTTGAAAGTGATGCCCTTTCTAATATTACTAATAAATACGATTTTATAATTACAAATCCTCCAATTAGAGCTGGTAAAGAAAAAGTTTTAGAAATTTTAATTGGAGCGAAAGAAATATTAACTGATAAAGGTAAGTTATACTTTGTAATAAGAAAAGATCAAGGAGCAAAAAGTATAACTGAGAAACTAAAATCATATTATATTTTAGAAATATTAACGAAAAGTAAAGGTTTTTGGGTTATTTGTGCAAAAAAATAAAAAACTTGATGTTTTTACATTGACTTGTTTGACTTATTTTGTTAATATTATAAATTGGTAGCGTGTACCTTTTTTTACACAGCTCTTTGAAAAAAATTTAATATTATGGGGTGAAAAGATGGCTTATAAATTCGAAAAATTCGGTTCATATCGTGAAAGGGCAACATTTTCTAAATGGGGAAATCTTCTAGAGTTATCAAACTTATTAGAAATTCAAAAAAAATCTTATCAGTGGTTTGTAACTGATGGAGTAAAAGAAGTATTAAACGATTTGTTTCCGATTGAAAGTTTTTCGGGAAATCTTTCGTTAGATTTTGGAGATTATGTTTTTGAAACTCCAAAATATTCTATAAAAGATTGTAAAGATAGAAATTTGACCTATGCTTCTCCACTTATGGTTCAAGCAAGATTATTTAATAATGAAACTGGTGAGGTTAAAGAACAAGAAATATTTTTAGGAAATATTCCTTTGATGACCGAAAGCGGTACTTTTATTGTAAATGGAGCAGAAAGAGTTATAGTATCTCAATTAGTGCGTTCTCCAAGTGTCTACTATACTAAAGAAATAGATAAAAATGGTAGATCTGTTTTTGCATGTCAAGTAATTCCAACAAGAGGAACGTGGTTAGAATTTGAAATGGATTCAAGAGATGTATTTTATGTTAGAATTGATAGAACAAGAAAAGTGCCTATTACAACTCTTTTAAGAACTTTTGGTTTATCGACAGATGAAGAAATTAAAGAAGTTTATGGTGAAGATCCATATATAATTAATACTATTGATAAAGATTCAACTAAGAATACTGATCAAGCATTAATCGAAATATATGAAAAGCTAAGACCGGGAGAACCTGCTACTTTAGACAGTGCGAAAAATCATTTAATTACTAAGTTTTTTGATGAATTTAAATATGACTTGGCAAAAGTTGGCCGTTATAAATTTAATAAAAAATTAGATGTATGCGATCGTTTATTGGGTTGTAAATTGGCAGAAAAAATTAAAATAAAAGGAAAAATTATAGTAGATGAAGGTACAATTATTACAAAAGATATCCTAGAACAAATAAGACCAATATTAAAAGATGGATATAATATTAAAGAATTAAAAATAAATGAAACATTAGATACTTATAATAAAGTTCAAACTATAAAAGTTTATTCAAAATTAAATCCAGATAAAATAGTGGAAATTATTGGAAACGATCAAAATTTAGTAATAAAAAGATTAACTATATCTGATGTATATGCAGCTGTATCCTATTATTTAAATCTATTGCAAGGTATAGGAAATATTGATGAAATAGATCATTTAGCCAACAGAAGAGTAAGACAAGTAGGAGAATTATTACAAAATCAATTTAGAATAGGTTTGGCAAGAACTGAAAGAATAATTAGAGATAAAATGAGTACAGTAGATTTATCTACAGCTACTCCAAAAAATTTAGTAAATATTAGACCACTAACAGCTGTAATTAAAGAACTATTTGGTTCTTCTCAGTTATCTCAATTTATGGATCAACAAAATCCTATTGCTGAATTAACTAATAAAAGAAGATTATCGGCATTAGGACCCGGTGGTTTATCTAGAGATAGAGCGGGAATGGAAGTTCGTGACGTAAATGAATCGCATTATGGAAGAATTTGTCCAATAGAATCTCCAGAAGGTCAAAATATAGGATTAATTACTTCTTTAGCAAGTTATGCTAAAGTAAATGATTATGGTTTTATTATGACTCCATATGCAAAGGTAGTTGAATCTAAAGTTTATAAAGATAAGATAGAATACTTAACTGCAGATGAAGAAAATGATTATATGATTTCTCAAGCTGGAGTTAAATTAGGAAATGATGGAACTATATTAGAAGATAATGTTGTCGTAAGATATAAAGGCGATACAATAATGGCAAAAAAAGAAGAAGTTGATTATATAGATGTATCTCCTCAACAAATTGTATCAATTACTGCTAGTTGTATTCCATTCTTAGATAACGATGATGCAACTAGAACATTGATGGGTGCAAACATGCAACGTCAAGCTTTACCATTATTAAAAACCGAAGCCCCTTTAGTAGCAACGGGTGTTGAACATATTGCGGCAAAAGATAGTGGAGCTGTTGTTATAGCAAAAGCGGATGGAATTGTAGATTATGTTGATGCTACAAAGATTGTAGTAAAGAACAAGGAAGATAAGGATGTTTATTATTTAAAAAATTATGAAAGATCAAATGTTGCAACATGTTATCATCAAATTCCAATCGTAAGAGCTGGGGATATTGTTAAAGCTGGAATGGTTATTGGAGATGGTCCAAGTACTGATAAAGGTGAGTTGGCATTAGGTAAAAATGTAGTTATAGCATTTATGACTTTTGATGGATATAATTATGAAGATGCTGTTGTTATTAATGAAAGAATTGTTAAAGATGACGCATATACATCATTAAAAATAGAAAATTATGAAATTCAATGCAGAGAAACAAAATTGGGTCCAGAAGAAATTACTAGAGATATACCTAATGTTTCTGAAGAAAACAGAAAGAATTTGGATGTAAATGGAATAATTAGAATTGGAACGGAAGTATTCGAAGGTGATATTCTTGTTGGTAAAGTAACACCAAAAGGAATGGTTGAATTAACTTCTGAAGAAAAATTACTACATGCAATTTTCGGTGAAAAAACTAGAGAAGTTAGAGACACCTCTTTAAGAGTTGAGCATGGAGAAGGCGGAATAGTTCACGATATTAAAATTACCACTAAAAAAGAATCAGATGAATTACCTAGTGGAGTTAATATGGTAGTTCGTGTTTCGATTATTCAAAAAAGAAAAGTATCTGTTGGAGATAAAATGGCAGGAAGACACGGTAATAAAGGTGTTGTATCTTTAATATTACCTCAAGAAGACATGCCTTATATGGCCGATGGAAGACCAGTTGATATATTGCTTAATTCTCAAGGTGTTCCATCTCGTATGAATATTGGACAAATATTAGAATTACATTTAGGAATGGCTGCTAAATCATTAAAAATTCATACTGCTACTCCAGTATTTGATGGAGCTACATTAGATGACATTAAAGATTTAATGAAAGAAGCTAAAATGGATGAAGATGGAAAAATGGTTTTATATGACGGAAGAACTGGTGAACCATTTGATAATAGAATAAGTGTTGGAGTAATGTACATGATTAAACTTCACCACATGGTTGACGATAAGATTCATGCTAGAAGCACCGGACCTTATTCATTAGTGACTCAACAACCATTAGGCGGTAAAGCTCAATTTGGTGGACAAAGATTCGGAGAAATGGAAGTATGGGCTTTATATGCTTATGGAGCTGCAAATATTTTACAAGAAATATTAACAATAAAATCTGATGATGTTGTTGGAAGAGTAAAAACCTATGAATCATTAGTTAAAGGAAATCCAATTCAACCACCAGGATTACCAGAATCATTTAGAGTATTAATAAAAGAGTTCCAAGCACTTGGATTGAATATATCTTTAATAAATGAAAAAGATGAAGAGGTTGACTTAAAACAACTTGAAGATGAAGAAACAAGAGAAAATGTACTGCTTTCAATAGAAGAAATAAAGGATGATGTAAAAGAAGAAATGCCTATTATTGAAGAAAAAGTAGTCGAAGAAGATTTGGAAATGGATTTTAGTGATATAGAAGAAGGGGGAGATGAATAATATGATGGGAACTGACAAGTTTGCAGGATTAAAAATTTCAATTGCGTCTCCTGAAGATATAAAAGCTTGGTCTCATGGAGAAGTAAAAAAAGCGGAAACAATAAATTATAGAACATTAAAACCTGAAAGAGATGGATTGTTTTGTGAAAAAATATTCGGACCAACAAAAGATTATGAATGTTCTTGTGGAAAATACAAAAGATTAAGATATAAAAATATCATTTGTGATAAATGTGGAGTTGAAGTTACAAAAGCAAAAGTTAGAAGAGAACGTATGGGGCATATTGAACTAGCTGCTCCAGTTTCTCACATATGGTTCTTTAAAGGAACTCCTTCAAGAATGGGTCTTGTTTTAGATATGTCTCCAAGAGATTTGGAAGAAGTTTTATATTTCGTTTCATATGTGGTATTGGATCCAGGAATTGCACCTTTAGAAAAAAAACAAACTTTATCTGATAAAGAATATTTAACTTTCTATGAAAAATACGGAGATGCTTTTGAAGTTGGAATGGGTGCTGAAGCTATAAAAAAATTATTAGCACAAGTTAATTTAGAAGAAGAAATTAATAATATAAATAAAGAAATAGAAAATTCATCTGGGCAAAGAAAAATTAGATTAGCAAAGAGACTTGAAATTTTAGATTCATTATACAAATCCGGCAATAAACCGGAATGGATGGTATTAACTTTATTACCTGTAATACCACCAGAACTTCGTCCAATGATTCAAATAGATGGCGGTAGATTTGCAACAAGTGATTTAAATGACTTATATAGAAGAGTAATTAATAGAAATAATCGTTTAAAAAGATTATTAGAATTAAATGCTCCTTCAATTATTGTAAGAAATGAAAAACGTATGCTTCAAGAAGCAGTGGATGCTTTATTTGATAATGGTAGAAGAGGAAGAAACATAACTGGAGCATCTAATAGACCTTTGAAATCATTAAGTAGTGCTTTGAAGGGAAAACAAGGAAGATTCAGACAAAATTTATTGGGAAAAAGAGTAGATTATTCTGGGCGTTCTGTAATAGTTGTTGGACCAGATTTAAAAATGTATCAATGTGGATTGCCTAAAGAGATGGCGCTTGAACTATTTAGACCACATGTTATTAAAATGTTGGTTGAAAAGGAAATAGCTCATAACATTAAGAGCGCTAAAAAATTAATTGAAGCTAAAGATGATAGAGTATGGGATGTTGTTGAAGAAATAATTAAAGAACATCCAGTATTATTAAATCGTGCACCAACATTACATAGACTTGGTATTCAAGCGTTTGAACCAAAATTAGTTGATGGAAGAGCAATTAGACTTCATCCGTTAGTTACAACTGGATTTAATGCCGACTTTGATGGAGATCAAATGGCGATACATATTCCTTTAGGAGTTGAGGCTCAAGCAGAGGCAAGAATATTAATGTTAGGTTCTAACAATATATTATCTCCTAAAAATGGAAAGCCTATAGTAACACCAACACAAGATATGGTATTAGGTAATTACTATATTACAATTGAAAAACCAAATCTTGTTGGAGAAGGAAGAGTATTTAAAGATTGTAACGAAGCATTAATGTCATATGAAAGAGATGAAATATCACTACATACAAGAATAGTAATTCCTGTATCTTCGTTTAAATATAAGTTATTCCCGGATAATCAAAAAGATAAATATTTAGTTACAACAGTTGGAAAAATTAAATTCAATGAAATATTGCCAGATACTTTTCAATATATTAATGAAGCGTCAACTGAAAATATTGAAAGAATGATACCAAGCAAGTTTTTCATAGAAAAAGGTTCTAATATTAAAGAAACAATAAAAGAAATGCCTTTAGTTCCTCCTTTTGCAAAGGGAGACTTGGGAAATATTATTGCGCAAGTATTTAAAAGAAATAAAACTACTGAAACTTCAATATTTTTGGATAGATTAAAAGATTTAGGATTTAAATATTCTACAAAAGCTGGAATTACAATAGCAGCTAGTGATGTAATGTTAAGTCAAAATAAGCCAAAAATAATTGAAGAAAGTACTGAAATGGTTACAAAAATTAATAAACAATTTCAAAGAGGTTTAATAACCGATCAAGAAAGATTAAAGAAAGTAATAGAAGTTTGGACTGATACCAAAGATAAAATTCAAAAAGAATTGGATGTTTATTCAAAACAAAATATGGATAATCCATTATTTATAATGATGCGTTCTGGAGCTCGTGGTAAAATTAGTAACTTTACTCAATTAGCAGGTATGCGTGGATTAATGGCTAAACCAAATGGTGAATCCGTTGAAATTCCAGTTATATCTTCATTCATTGAAGGATTAAGTGTATCTGAATTTTTTACTTCTACACATGGTGCTAGAAAAGGAAGTGCTGATACAGCATTAAAAACTGCCGAATCAGGATATTTAACAAGAAGACTTGTTGATGTTGTTCAAGATGTTATAGTTAGAGAAGATGATTGTGGAACAATTTCAGGAGTAGTTGTAAAAGGAATTTATGATGAAAAAGAGGGTTCTACTATCGAAGGATTAAAGGATAGAATTTCAGGAAGAGTTGCAAACAAAAAAGTAATTCACCCAGAAACGAAAGAAATAATTGTAGATAGAAACGAATTAATTACGGAAAGCATTGCAGACAAAATAACTAAAGCAGGAATAGATGCGGTTGAAATAAGAACGCTATTAACTTGCAAGGTTCATAATGGAGTTTGTACTAAATGCTACGGATTAAATTTGGCAACTGGAAACATGGTTGAAGTAGGAGAAGCTGTTGGAATAATGGCTGCTCAATCAATAGGGGAACCGGGAACTCAATTAACAATGAGAACTTTCCATACTGGAGGAGTAGCTGGCGGAGATGACATTACACAAGGTTTACCTCGTGTTCAAGAAGTATTCGAAGCAAGAAATCCAAAAGGAAAATCAACAATATCAGAAATATCAGGAACTATTACAAATGTTGAATATGTTAATGGAAAATATAAAATCATTGTTACTAATGATGTTGAATCAAAAGAACATATTTCATTATATGGTTCAAAAATAATAGTTGAAAAAGAACAAAAAGTTAAAGCGGGCGAAAAATTAACAGAAGGAAATATTAATCCAAAGGAATTACTTGCAGTTACAGATCCTATAACAGTACAAGAGTATATATTGAAAGAAATTCAAAAAGTATATAGAACACAAGGAGAAGATATTGCAGATAAACATATTGAGATTATGGCAAGAAGAATGATATCTAAAATAAAAATTGTAGATTCAGGAGATTCTAATTTAATAATTGGAAAATTGGTATCTTTAAATCAATTTACTTCAGTTAATAAAGATTTAATATTAGAAGGAAAGAGTCCAGCAGTAGGAAAACCTATCTTATTGGGTATTACAAAAGCATCTTTGGAAACTGATTCATTCTTATCTGCGGCTTCATTCCAAGAAACAACAAGAATTCTTACTGATGCTGCTATTAAGGGAAAAATAGACAAACTTGAAGGATTAAAAGAAAATGTAATAATTGGAAAATTAATTCCTGCAGGTACGGGTGCTAAAAAATATAGAGGCGTTGAAATGGATTTAGAATCTAGTTTCAAAGATGAAGAACCATTTGATGTTTTAGAAGAAAAATTAAGTGAATAAACCACTGTTGTGGTTTTTTTCATTTAATACTTGAATAAGATTTGTCTAAATGTTAATATTAAGTCTAGAATAGAGGGGAAATCTATGAATGAAGTATATGATTATTTATTAAAGAATCTTAATTTAAAAGACAATGATTATGTTGTTATTGGGGTTTCTGGCGGTCCGGATTCAATGGCGTTATTACAATTGTTAATAGAATTAAGGGAAGAAATTCAAATAAATATAGTGTGTTCTCATATTAATCACAATGTAAGATTAGAAAGCGAATATGAGGCAGATTTTATAAAAAATTACTGTAAATTGAATAACATAATATTTGAATATATGAAAATAAAAACATATGGTGATGATAATTTTCATAATGAAGCTAGAACAAAAAGATATGAATTTTTCGAAAATAATGTTAAAAAATATAAAGCGAAATATTTACTAACTGCTCACCATGCAGATGATTTGATGGAAACGATATTAATGAGAATTTCAAGAGGATCATCATTAAAAGGATATAGTGGTTTTCAAAAAGAAATAGAATTTAATGATTATAAATTAGTTAGGCCTCTTTATTCAATAACAAAAGATGAAATATTAAAGTATAATAGAGAAAAAAAGATTAAATATGTTATAGATATTTCAAATGATAAAGACAAATATACTAGAAATAGATATAGAAAATACATATTACCTTTTTTGAAAAAAGAAGATCCAAATGTTCATCAAAAATTTGAAAAATTTTCAAAAACACTTTTAGAATATAATGATTACATTGAAAAACAAGCTAAAAAAGAATTAAATGATGTTTATGCACAAAAAATTTTAAATATAACAAAATATTTAAAATTAGAGGAAATAATTCAAAAAAAGATAATAAATCAAATATTGGAATCAATTTATCATGATGATTTAATGTTAATAAGCGATGTACACGTTGATTTAATACAAAGGTTAATATTGAGTAGTAAATCTAATAGTTATATTCATTTACCAAATGATATATGTGTTATTAAAAGTTATAACAATATTTTTATAAAAAAAGAGGAAAGTGAAATAAACGACTATGAGATTGAATTGTCAAAATTCATTAATTTACCTAATGGAAAAAACATTGAAATAGTAGAAGAATCAACAAATTCAACAAATTATATATGTAGATTAAATACAGAGGAACTTAAACTACCGTTATATGTTAGAAATAGAAGAAACGGAGATAAAATAAAAGTTAAGGGGATGTTGGGAAGCAAAAAAATAAAAGCTATATTTATAGATGAAAAAATTCCGGTTGAAGAAAGAGACAAATGGCCCATAGTTTTAGACTCAACTGATACAATTGTATGGATTCCTGGAATTAAAAAGTCTATATATGATAGAAATAAAAAAGAAAAATATGATATAATAATCAAGTACTATTAATGTACATTGGGAGGAAGAATGAAATACAGCAAAGAACAAAGAAAAGCCATGACGCCATATTTTTTGGTGGGAGTTTTTTTAATACTATTATTATTATTTTCAAATATATTTAATAATAAGGTAAATATCTTAACTTATGATGAATTTAGTAACAAATTAGATAATGGAGAAGTAATAGAATTAACTATTATTCCAAGAAATTCAGCTAAAATATATGAATTAGTTGGCAAATTAGATAGTTACGAAGAAAATGAAACATTTTCAACTAAGGCTCCTTTATCTGAAAGTGTAATAAATAAAATATTAACTATAGATAAAGATTTTAAGATTGAAGCCAAATCCGATCCTGAGTCTGGAACTTTTTGGATGTTAATAATTAATGTTTTACCAATTTTATTGTTAGTGGGAGTTACTTTTTATTTCTTTTCAAAACAAGTTGGTGGTGGAGGAAATAAATCTTTCGATTTTGGAAAGAGTAAAGCAAAATTAAATCAAGAATCCAATAAAACAACTTTTAATGAAGTTGCTGGTCTTGATGAAGAGAAAGAAGAAGTTGGAGAATTAATTGATTTCTTAAAAAATCCTAAGAAGTTTCAAAAAATGGGTGCAAGAATACCTAAAGGGGTACTATTAGTGGGACCACCAGGAACCGGAAAAACCTTATTGGCAAAAGCTATTGCAGGTGAAGCGGATGTTCCATTTTACTTTATTAGTGGTTCTGATTTTGTTGAATTATTCGTGGGTATTGGAGCTTCTCGTGTTAGAGATATGTTTAAAGAAGCTAAACAAAATGCTCCTTGTTTAATATTTATTGATGAAATTGATGCGGTAGGAAGACAAAGAGGAACCGGTTTAGGAGGAGGGCACGACGAAAGAGAACAAACTCTAAATCAATTGTTAACAGAAATGGATGGTTTTGGTGCGAACGAAGGAATTATTATTATTGCTGCAACTAATAGACCTGATGTTTTAGATCCAGCATTACTTAGACCAGGCAGATTTGACAGACAAATAGTAGTTAATTTTCCTGATGCTAAAGGAAGAGAAGAAATTTTACAGGTACATGCTAAAAACAAAATATTAGCTAGTTCTGTTAATTTAAAAAATCTTGCAAAAAGAACTGTTGGTTTTAGTGGTGCCGACTTGGAAAACTTATTAAATGAAGCTGCTCTATTAACTGTAAGAAGAAGTAAACAAGCTATAACTATGTCAGAAATAGATGAAGCTACAGATAGAGTGTTAATGGGACCAGCAAAGAAGAGCAGAAAATATACTGATAACGATAAAAAGTTGACTGCTTACCATGAAGCGGGCCATGTTGTTATGGGCTTAAAGTTAAGCGATGCCAATGATGTTCAAAAAGTTACTATCATACCAAGAGGTTATGCTGGCGGTTATACTATGATGGGACCAAAAGAAGAGAGATTCACAATGACAAAAAATGAAATAATAGAAAGAATCACTGGTTTATTGGGTGGTAGAGTTGCAGAAGAAGTGGAATTTAAAGAAATAACAACGGGGGCTCAAGACGATTTATCAAAAGCAACAAAACTTGCTAGAGCTATGGTAACTGAATATGGTATGAGTGATTTAGGATTATTACATTTGGAACAACAAGACGAAGGAGTATTCTTGGGTAGAGATTATAATAAATCAAGAAACTTCTCAAATGAAATTGCTCATGAAATTGATAAAGAAATGAGAAAAATAATTAATTTATGCCATGAAAACGCTTTAAAAATAATGAAATCAAACAAAAAGTTATTAGATTTAATAGCAAATACATTACTTGAAAAAGAAACATTAACTAAAGAAGAAATAGATTATTTAGTTGAACATGAATCTTTAGATGGATATGAAGAAAAAGAAGATAAGTAGAAATACTTATTTTTTTTATTAATTATATTGACTGTTTTATATTTTAATGGTATATTTATAAAGTTAGTTTTGAGTAATCAAAACTTATATTTAAATAAATTATGAAACACCTGGATATGTGTTTTAAAGAAAGGAGAAATTACAATGCCTACAATTAATCAGTTGGTAAGAAAAAGAAGAACAAATAAAGTTACAAAAAGTAAAGCACCAGCACTTGAAAAAGGATACAATTCTTTAACAAGAAGAGAGACAAAATTACAAGCACCTCAAAAAAGAGGAGTGTGTACTCGTGTTGGAACTATGACTCCAAAGAAACCAAACTCAGCATTAAGAAAATATGCGAAAGTACGTTTAAGTAATGGAATGGAAGTAACTTGCTATATTCCTGGAGAAGGACATAATCTTCAAGAACACAGTGTAGTAATGATTCGTGGTGGACGTGTACCTGATTTAATTGGTGTTCGTTATCACATAATTAGAGGAACGTTGGATACAGCTGGTGTTCAAAATCGTAAACAAGGTCGTTCAAAATACGGAACAAAAAGACCAAAAAACAAATAGAAAGGAGAATAAATAATGCGTAAGAAAAGAGCAGTTAAAAGAGATGTGCTTCAAGATCCCTTATATAATTCTAAGGTTGTAACTAAGTTAATCAATAGAATTATGTATGATGGAAAAAGAGGAAAATCTCAAACAATATTATATGATGCTTTTGAATTAATAAAAAAGCAAACAGGTCAAGAACCAATGGAAGTATTTAATAAAGCACTAGAAAATATTAAACCAGCTTTAGAAGTTAAGTCTAGAAGAGTTGGAGGAGCAAATTATCAAGTTCCAACTGAGGTTTCTGATGATAGATCACAAGCTTTAGGTCTTCGTTGGTTAGTTCAATATGCAAGACTAAGAGGTGGCAAATTAATGTCAGAAAAGCTTGCAAATGAGATTATTGATGCATCAAATGGAACGGGTGGTGCAGTTAAGAAAAAAGAAGATACTCATAGAATGGCAGAAGCTAATAAAGCATTTGCTCATTATCGTTGGTAGAAGGGATTATTTATGGCAAGAGAATATTCGTTAGAAAAAACTAGAAACATTGGAATAATGGCTCATATAGATGCTGGAAAGACTACTTTCACCGAAAGAATATTATTTCATACTGGAAAAATTCATAAATTAGGAGAAACACATGATGGTGCTTCTCAAATGGATTGGATGGATCAAGAAAAAGAAAGAGGAATTACAATTACATCTGCTTCTACTACTGCTTATTGGAAAAATCATCGTTTAAATGTAATTGATACCCCAGGACACGTTGATTTTACAATTGAGGTAACAAGAAGTTTAAGAGTATTGGATGGTGCAGTGGCATTATTGGATGCTAATGCTGGAGTAGAGCCTCAGACTGAAAATGTTTGGAGACAAGCTACAGATATGAAAGTACCTAGATTAGTATTTATAAATAAAATGGATAAAATGGGAGCTGATTTTTATGCTAGTGTAAAAAGTATAAAAGATAGGCTTGGAGTAAAAGCTTATCCTATTCAACTTCCTATTGGATCTGAAGATAATTTTAACGGTGTAATTGATATTATTGAAAGAAAAGCTTATCAATTTGATGGAAAACCAGAAGAAATAGCAACAGAAATTGATATTCCTTCAGATATGAAAGATAAAGTTGAAGAATATAGAACTTTGTTAGTTGAAGCAGCTTCTGAGTTTAGTGACGAACTTATGGAAAAATATTTAGAAGGTAAAGATATAACAATTCAAGAAATAAAAAAAGCAATTAGAAGAGGTGTTACTGATGTTAAGTTTTTCCCAGTAATGTGTGGAACTGCTTTAAATAATATGGGAGTTAAATTGGCGCTTGATGCTATAGTTGAGTATTTACCAAGCCCTGTTGATGTCGAAGCATTTAAATGTATTACTATGGATGGAGAAGAAACATTAAGACATCCATCTGACTCAGAACCATTTGCGGCTATGGTATTTAAGATAATGGCTGATCCATTTGTTGGAAAATTATCTTTCTTTAGAGTTTATTCTGGAACATTAAAAAGTGGATCTTATGTTTTAAATTCTAATAAAGATGAAAAAGAAAGAGTTGGAAGAATTCTTCAAATGCACGCAAATAATAGAACTGAAATAAGTGAAGTATTTGCTGGAGAAATAGCGGCTGCAGTAGGATTAAAGGTTACTACTACTGGAGAAACATTATGTGATGAAAAGAAAGCGGTTATTTTGGATCCAATGAAATTCCCTGAACCGGTTATATCTGTTGCAATTGAACCTAAATCTAAAGCAGATCAAGAAAAGATGGGTATAGCATTATCTAAATTAGCAGAAGAAGATCCATCATTTAATCAAAAATCAGATTCTGAAACTGGTCAAATAGTAATATCTGGAATGGGAGAATTACATCTAGATGTATTAGTTGATAGAATGAGAAGAGAATTTGGAGTTGAAGCAACAGTTGGTAAACCCCAAGTTGCATATAGAGAAACAATCACTC
>CAZSTI010000001.1:85629-117550 GCA_964609995.1 uncultured Muribaculaceae bacterium | reverse complement strand
ACCGTGAACTTTTATATCCACAGTTTTTTATTTTTAAATGGTCGGGAAAACAGGAGGGCTTGATTGAGATGCTTCAAAATGCTAAACCCTTACAAAATAAGGGTTTAACAACTCATATATTCTAATAAAAACTGCCATTTTCTACTGTTTTCGGAATTTTTAAGGGGTTAATTTAATTATATATAAAACTTTTCAGTTCCATAACTAGTATTCAATTTGCTGAAAACATTCTTCGTATTATCACCTTACACTTATAAAAAAAAGTCGATTTTTAGATTATTTCTTTATTCTCTAAAATCAGAATAAACTTATCTAATATTTTTTTGTTAATTCTGTTTATTAAATTGATTTTTCCAAATGTACTCGTGAATATCGGAGACATAAAATAGTACAATTTGATAATACATCTGCCTATTATATTATTACTGAGTTTCATATCTCTAAACAATCTTAATTTCATAACTTGAGGGTGATTATAACTACCATACGCTGCAGTAGCTACATAACAGCTTCCTTTTTTATCCAAAACCGTTTGAAATTTGACACTTTCCCTATATATAGCTCTAAGTAATGCAGCATCCTTATTTCTTCCTATCTTTGTAGCTTGTTGCTCAGCACTTTTGAGTGCCTTATATACATAGCTTGCCTCTGAGGAAGTTAAATCCATCGTTTTACCACTTTCGAGTTTAAATCGCGCACTTTTAAAATTATCTGATTCTATCCAAAAATAATCAGAATGAACTGCAATTATGTTTAATATGCTTCCCCAATCCATAATAGCAGCTTTTTTTTCAGCTTCTATAATATCATTGCCATTTAAATTGTAATCCATTATATTCCTTCTTTCAAATAAAGTGTATCATAAATTATTAGATAGTCAAACATGTCTAGTACAATTTGATAAGGACGTTGCCTTTTGACTTTCTTTTTTAAGAGCATTTTAAGGGGTGATTTTTTTAGACATCAAAAAACTCTTATAAAATAAGAGTTGTTTTTTTTCTGGTCGGGAAATAAAAGGGATTCCCAAATTTTTATTCTTTTATAATTTCATCTACAATTTCATTTAGTTTTTCTTCTCTGTTTTTAGAAACATCATAACTTTTTATTCCGTATTCTATAAATTTATTAGCAAAATACTTATTAGTTTCAATAAAATAGCTTACGTTACCTTTTAACTCCTCATCATTGCAATAATATGTCCAATCATCTTCTGTATCATATTTTTTGACAATTTTAAACAATTCATCATTTGTCATATCATTATATGTTAACCCTATTATATGATATTTTTCTCTATCGATTATAGGCATAATCTTTTCAAAATCAATTGATACTCCTTCAATAACAAACTTATTATCATTGTAAAAGTTTGGCCCTTCAGATAATTCCTTCAAATATTGAATTAAAAATGGAGCAAATTTAGTTGCTACTTTAACATCATTATAATCATGTCTTATTTCTAATTCAGGAAAAGCTTTCTCAAGTCCACATATAATATCATCTAAATTAACTATACTGTAACCCAATTTCTTATTAAGCATTCTAGATAAAGTTGTTTTACCACACCTAGATGGACCAATTATTAAAATATTCTTTTTCATAATTTACCTCTAATATAAATTTATTATATCATATTTAGATTTACTTTTTATAAAACAAAAACTGTGAACTTTTATTTCCACAGTTTTTTATTCATACATGGTCGGGAAATAAAAGGGATTTCCAAATTTTCATCTATGATGTTTTATTATTATTCTATTGGTATATAAATATCTGTTAAACTTTTATCTTTAGCATTTTTGGGTGGCTCTGTAATATACATTTCAAAAGGGAAAGTATCTCTAGGCTTTTCATTGCTTTTAAATAACCATTCATGATAAGAATATTTCCAAGCTTCATCATACTCTCTTCTAGATAAATTATAATGAAGAATTGCATATTTACCAGAAATATTCATTGTACATATATTACCTTCTTCTTCATACTTAGAATCTAAAGGTACTGTCATTGCCATACTTGTTCTTAAATCTGTTCCTTTTGTAATAAATGAATTATCATGATAAATTGTAATAATTCTTGAAACATCAGGAATTATTAAATTGTTTTTATCTGCAAAAGCAACCAATTCCTTATACATTTTTAAAGCATTTCTTCTAAATTCTAGATAAGTTCCTCTAAATCTAATATAGATTACTTTCATATCTATATTTTCTTTTGTTATTGTAGGTTTTTCCATAACTTCATCTCCTTAAATAACATTATAATTGTAATTTAAATTTATTGCTTGTCAATTCTTGCTTTTCTATACTGAGTCGGATTAACTCCAAAAAACTTCTTAAAAGCTTTATTATATGAACTGGAATCATTATAACCATATTTTAATGCAATATTCGTAATAGAAATTGATTTATTAACAACTAAATAAATTGCTGATCTTTCCATTTTCACTCTAGTAATAAACTCTTTTATTGTCTCATTACTATTCTTACTAAAAATATGATGATAATAATATTTTGATATGTTTAAGTATTTAGCTAACATATCTAAAGTTATTTTTTCAGTTAAATTTTCTTCGATATAATCCTCGGTTTTATTTATCAATTTTTCATAACCTATCATAAAATCATCCTTATAAGTAAATTATATCATAATATTATAAAAAGAGATTTCTTTTGGAAATCTCTTTTATATTCATAATGGTCGGGAAAACAGGATTTGAACCTGCAACCCCTACGTCCCAAGCGTAGTGCACTACCAAGTTGTGCTATTTCCCGGCGCAAGATAATAATAGCACAATTTAAAACTTAAATCAATATTTTTAAGCTATAGATTTAATTCTTTTTATTCCATATGTATTTATCAATTTATCTAAAATTAAATTAAATATAAACATAATTGCTATTAAGCATGATGATATAATAGAAAAAGATAATGTATTAATACCTTCCATATATTGTGTAACCGATATTAATATAATAAATAAGAACATTGGTCCCATTATAGTAATAAATGAACTTAAACTTTGTTTTACAACTACTTGATCATTTATTGCGTCCATTTTAGGAAATCTTAAATTAATAATTATTCCAAATTTAGCTATTACTATAGAATATATGGATACAAATAATATTAATAATAAAGCATCTATTAAAATAATGTTAAAAGACAATGATAATATTATTATTGATAATATTGATATAGGAATTACAATCATTATAGAAAATAATATCTTTGAGTATATAATGTCTTTTTCTTTTATAGGGAGACTTTTTAAAACCCAAAATTTAGATCCTTCAATTGAAATTGAAGATGCTGTAATATTTGTCATACCCACTACAAATAATATAAAAATTAATACTAAATAAGATGGAGAAAAATTTACTGTATAACCCATTAATTTTAATACTTCTTCTTTAGAATAAAATAAAGATACTATCGATACCGCAAATAATATAACAATACCAAATGAGGAATTAATTAAATATATTGGAGAAGATATAAACTTTCTTTTTTCTTTTATTATTAAGGCTTTTGTTATCGATGATGCTTTTAATTCTTCTTGGATTCTATTTTTTGAAATTGAATTTTCATTTGATCTATATATCAATTTTAAATAGCTCCCTTTTATTATTAAAATAAATATATATAATAATCCAATATTAATAATAATATATAATATAAAATATAAAATATTATTATTAAATAAAGCTTCTCTTAGTAAATATGTTGGATAAGAAACATATTTCATTATTATGTCTATTGTGTTACTATTTGATACTATACTTTTTAAAGTGTTATTTAAATTAAATTGAAAAAACATAATTACAAAAAATAAAAAGAAAGATAAAATAATTTCAATAATATTTTTTTTATTTGACTTAGGTATAAACCTTGCTATAAGATATCCAAATAAACAGCCTATAATTGTAGGAATAATAGGAACAATAAATAAAGAAATAAAATATAATAATATTAATGATGCATTTACTGGAACTTTAATACAAAAAACCACAAAAGTAGGTAATAATATAATTAAAGATAAAATAAAACTTATTACATAAATATCTAATAATTTTGCCATAATTATTTCTTTTATTTTTAATGGCAAAGATAATAACAAATCATTATCTTTTGAATCATATAAATTGTTTTTTGATGTTCTCATAGTAGAAATAAAAACTAATAATGAAGCAAAACTAATAAATATAGATAAAAATAAAGGCATCATATTATTTTCAAAATTATCTGCAAGCATATATGAAGAAAATCCCATAGAAAACATTATAGATATAAAACCATAGAAAATTAATAATATAATACCAATTTTTATAATTATACTTCTCTTTAAAAATTTATTTATACCAAAAATATTATATAAGCTTACCTTAAATATTTGTAATGATTTATTCATTGTTTAACTCCAAGAATAAAGATTCTAAACTCTTGTGACCAATAATCTTAGATGTTTTACCTTCTAATACTAATTTACCTTCTTTAATTATTCCAACTCTATCACATAGTTTTTCTACTACTTCTAGTACATGTGATGAAAAGAAAACTGAAGTTCCTTCGTTACACATTTCTTTCATAATAGTTTTTAAAGTAAATGCTGCTTTTGGATCCAAACCAACAAAAGGTTCATCTAATATTAGTAATTTTGGTTTATGGATTAATGCTGAAATTATAACCAATTTTTGTTTCATACCATGTGAATAAGTAGATATTAAATCTACTAAATTATCTTTTAATTTAAATATTTCGGAATACTTATTTATCAATTCTGTTCTTTCTTTAAGAGGTATTTCAAAAATATCTCCAATGAAATTTAAATATTGAATTCCAGTTAAAGCATCATAAATATCTGGATTATCAGGAATATACGCTATTTTCTTTTTACATTCAATAGGATTTTCTTTAAGAGATATTCCATCAATAATTATATCTCCCTCAAATTCTATAATTCCTACTATAGATTTAATTGTAGTGGTTTTTCCCGCACCATTATGACCAATAAAACCATATATTTCTCCTGGTTTTAATTCTAGAGATAAATTATCTACTGCTTTCTTTTTATTATTTCCATATACTTTTGATAAATTGTTTATCTTTAACATATCAATCCTCCATAAGAATTATAGCACAAAAAAACAAGAATTTTTTCTTGCTTTATTGATTATTTTTTGTTTGGTTTGATAAAGAATGCAAATAAGGACACAATAACAACTAATATTAATACCATAGTTATCATTCCACCATTATTATCTGTAGAATAAATATCATAGTTGTTATCTTTAATTAATCTATCAACAATATCTTCATAATCATTAGATTCATATAATTCTATAATTTTACTTTTTAATTCTTCTTTTTTAGAATTTTCAAATCCTACTGTAGAATATTTTCCAATTACTATATATGGAACACCTGTTACATTTATTTTTAATTCATCAGAAACATCATTCATTAAAGATGCATTATCTTTATTTTTTGATACTTCTAAAAATACTAGATTAAAATATTTTTCATGAGTATTTTTTAATTCTTCAAAATATTCTTTAGCATCCGCACAATGAGGACATGTATCTGTTCCAAATAAATATACATTTACTTTTTCTTTTGCATTTATGGTAAAAGGAAATAAGAATAACATTGATAATATAACTATATGTAATAGTCTTTTTTTCATAAAATATCCTTTCTATAACATATAAGTGGCGCGCCCAGTAGGAGTTGAACCCACAACCTCTTGGTCCGTAGCCAAACGCTCTATCCAATTGAGCTATGGGCGCATTAGCACTTGATAATATTAACATATTATAACTATTTTTTCAATAAATATATAAAATAAAAACTAACATAAGTTAGTTTTTTAATTTTCATGGTGGCTCCAGTTGGAATTGAACCAACGACACCAGGATTTTCAGTCCTGTGCTCTACCAACTGAGCTATAGAGCCACTTTGGCGGTTCCAACGGGACTCGAACCCGCGATCTCCTGCGTGACAGGCAGACGTGTTAACCAACTACACCATAGAACCATTTAAATAATGCTCTTTAAGTATACTAAATTAAAAGAATGTAGTCAATATTAAAAATACATTATTTTATATATTCATTATACCATGATGGATAATTGTTAAATATCATTACTTCTTTTTTAACAGGATGAATAAACTCAATACTAGATGCATATAAATGAATTTGAATACCTACTTTATCCATCCCATATCTTTGATCTCCATATATTGGATGATTAATATTGGATAATTGAACCCTTATTTGATGATGTCTTCCAGTTTTTAAATTTATTTCTAATAAAGACATATTTTCTTTATAATTTAATTTTTTATACTCTAATATTGCTTCTTTACCTAATTCTTTGTTAGTAACACTTGATGTATTAGTAGTTTCATCTTTTATTAAATAATTAATTAAAGTATCATTATCTTTTGTATTTCCATGAACTAAAGCTACATATGTTTTTTTTACTTTATTAGTTCTAAAATCTTCACTTAATCTACTAGCTGCTTTTGAGGTTTTCGCAAAAATCATTATTCCGCCCACTGGTCTATCTAATCTATGAACCAACCCCAAATAAACATTACCTTTTTTTTCATATTTATCTTTTAAATATGATTTAATCCTAGTAATTAAATCTAAATCTTTTGTATCATCTGATTGCACTAATACATTAGGTTCTTTAATAATTACTATTATATGATTATCTTCATATAAAATATTTAAATTATTCATCTTTTTCCCATCTTCCATATATTCCACAAGGTAATATTAAACCCTCTTTAGATTCTAAACCTATTTCATCTGAAGATATTAGTCCTTTTTTATTTATTGTTTTTGCAAGTAAATTTTCTAATACTTTTGGAGATAAACCCGTAGTATAAGAATTAATGATTACAAATAATGGGTCATCGCTTAATAAATCTTTACATATATTAAGTAATTTATATAAATCTTTTTCTATATCCCATATTTCTCCATTAGATCCTCTACCATATGAAGGAGGATCCATTATTATAGCATCATATTTATTTCCTCTTCTTGTTTCTCTTTCAGTAAACTTAGTTACATCATCCACAATAAATCTAACTGGTTTGTTATCCAATTTAGAAGATTTAACGTTTTCTTTAGCCCACTCTACCATACCTTTTGATGAATCAACATGAACAACAGAAGCTCCAGCATAAAGACAGGCTAAAGTAGCACCTCCAGTATATGCGAATAAATTTAATACTTTTATTTCCCTATTAGAATCCTTTATTTTATCTATCATATAATCCCAATTTATTGATTGTTCTGGAAATACTCCTGTATGCTTAAAACTCATTAATTTAACATTAAAAATTAATTCTTTATAGGATATTTCCCAATTAGATAAATTATTTTTATTTTCCCAATATCCACCACCAGTACTACTTCTGTGATAATAAGCATCATATCCAAATTTTTTATTGTCGTTCCATATCACTTGAGGATCAGGTCTAACTAAAATATATTTATTCCATCTCTCTTGTTTATATCCATTATCTAAGTCTAATAATTCAAAATCATTCCATTTATTTGCTATCTTCATATTTAAAAAAATAGAATTTCTTCTATTCCTCAATCATTTCTTCTAGTAAATCTAAACTAGCAAATCCTTGTCGTACATCTGCTTGTTTTCCATTTTTATAAACCATCAATGTAGGTATAGCCATAATACTATATTTCATTGCTAGTTCTTGTTCCTCATCTACATTTACTTTTAATACTTTTACTTTTGGATGTTTGCTTGCTAATGTTTCTAAAATAGGCGCTAACATCTTGCATGGACCACACCAATCAGCATAAAAATCCACTAATACTGTTCCTTCTTTTATTTCATTATCAAATTCTTTTCCTGTAATATGTTTTACCATTTTATTCCTCCTTTGGTATTAACTTCCCATCTTTTACTAATTCTATAATATTATCCTTTGCAATAATTCCACTTTCTTTAATAATTTCTAAAATTTGTTTGTCTGCATTTTCTTTATCTATTGGTGTATTTATATCTTCGCTTGTTATATCAAATATTTTGTCAAATGTAGTAATAGTACTATCAGTCACTTTAGAAAATATTGGGGTATAATTAAACATTATTTCTTTTCCTTTTGAGTCATTAACCATCTTTATATTAAAAATTGGAAAAGATAAAATTAATAAAACAATATACATTATAACATACGATTGTAATGCTCCAACTACTAATCCTAAAATTTTTGATGGAATTGCAAGAATTATCGTCATTTTTAATATTTTTTCAATAATTCCAGATATAGTTACTAATACTTTCAATACTATAAATAGTAATATCAATAATAATATAAAAGATATTCCCTCATATAATAATAGATTAAGAGATGACAAACCGCCTAAATTAAAGAATGGAAAATTGGTATAAAGAAATGCTGCTAATGGAGATTTAAATTTAAAAGCCAAATAAAAAACTAATATTGTTCCAATAAAAATTACAGCAGATTTTATAAATCCCCTTTTAAACCCTATTACAGCTCCTAATCCTATACCTAATATTATAATTACATCTACTAAATTCATAATTACCTCTACTATCATTATACTATAAAATAATATCTTTTTGTGATAAAATTAATTTGGGATGTGTATTATGGAAAAAGAAAAAACAAAAACATTTAGTTTTAAAGTATCAGATAATATTAAAGAAGAAATGTTGGAATATTTTCAAGATAAAAAGAGAGAAAAAACTCCTCAATATGCTCTTTTTCAAGCGGATGAAGAAGATACTGTGGTTACATTTTATGAATCAAATAAAGTTGTATTTCAAGGTATAAGTGCAGATATTGATGCATCAATATGGAGAGAAAGAGAATTAGCTTTAAATGGAAAGCTTCCAGAAGAGAAAGAAAAGAAAGATAAAGATAAAAAAGAAGATAATACTGATTATTATTTTATTAATTCTATTGGTTCAGACGAAGTAGGAACTGGAGATTTTTTTGGTCCAATAATAGTTACTGCATCATACGTATCAAGAAAAGATATACCATTTTTAGAAAACTTAGGAGTAAGAGATTCTAAAAAAATTAATGATGAAAAAATAATTAATATTGCTCCATCAATAATAAAAAGAATTCCTCATGTTTCAATAATACTAAACAATGAAGACTATAATAATAATTATAGTGAGAAAAACAATATGAATAAAATAAAAGCAATATTACACAATAAAGCTTTATTTCAACTATTAAATAAAGATAAATATAATTATGATATGATTGTTATTGATGAATTTGCTAAAAAATATGTATATTTTAATTACTTAAAAGATGTGAGTAATGTAGTAAGAAATATTACATTTACTACTAAAGCAGAAGATAAATGTTTATCTGTAGCATGTTCTTCTATAATTAGTAGATATTTATTTTTAAAAGAGATGGATAAATTGTCAAAAGAATTAAATACGGAATTACCAAAGGGAGCAAGTACAAAAGTTGATGAAGTTGGAAAACAAATTGTACAAATTTATGGTATAGATAAATTAAAATGTATTTCTAAATTAAATTTTAAGAATATAGATAAAATAAAAAACTGAGATAATCTCAGTTTTATTATTGCATTTTTTTCATCATTTTATTTATATATGCTATAGCTTTTTTATCATTAAATTTATATAACATGTTCATAAATTTAGCATCTTTTCCAACATATAATTTAAATGTATCTTTTTCTATACCTTTAATTATTTGACTAGAAGCATCAGGTGCAGTAGTCATTTTCATTTTACTATCACCAGCACTTGTATTCATTTGAACATTTGAATTTTTAGCAATATCTGTTGCAATAGCACCAGGAAACACTATCATAACTTTTAAATTGGTCCCCAAAGATTCAGCATATAAACCTTCCGTAAATAATTTTAATGCTGCTTTAGAAGCTCCGTATACTGTTTGCCCAGGGAAAGGGAAAAATCCCCCCATACTAGATATGTTTGTAATATTAGCAATTGGTCTTTTCTTTAAATCTTCAATAAACATCTTTGTTAATTTAAAAGGTCCAAAGAAATTAATATTCATTACTCTATTTATTGTATTCATATCTAATTGTTCAACATTAACAAATGGTTGAATAATACCCGCACAATTTATTAAACAATCTACTTCTTGATGAATAGCATAATACTCTTTTTTAAAATCTTCTAAAGATTGATCATTAGATACATCTACTCTATGAACAGACAATCTTTCATTATTTAATTCGCTTTTTAAATTATTTAATCCCTCTTGATTAATATCTAACGCTGCTACATAAGAACCTTTCTTTAATAATTGAATAACAAGTTCTTTACCCATTCCTGCTGCTCCACCTGTTACTATAACCTTTTTATCTTTTAATTCCATAATTCCTCCTAATGTTAATTATATTATATAAAAGCAAACAAAAAAACATATATATTTATAATTTACATATGTTTTACTTATTAAAATTCATCTTCTAAAGAAAATTCAACATTCTCTTCAATCCACTCTTTTCTTGGCTCAACATTGTCTCCCATTAAAACACTAACTCTTTTTTCTGCTAAAACAGCATCTCCAATAGTAACTTTAATTAATGACCTTGTTTCTGGATTCATAGTGGTATCCCAAAGTTGTTCAGCATTCATTTCTCCAAGACCTTTATATCTTTGCTTTCCTTTTATAACTTCTTTAACTTCCTTTAGTTCTTCGTCAGTATATATATATTGAAACTTTTTATTTGAATATTCTAATCTATATAATGGAGGAAGCGCAATATACAATTTGCCATTTTCAATTAATGGTTTCATATATCTATAGAAAAAAGTTAATAATAATATTTGAATATGAGCACCATCATCGTCAGCATCAGTCATTATTATTATTTTATCATAATTACAATCTTCAACATTAAAGTCATTTCCAACTCCTGAACCTATAGTATATATCATTGTGTTAATTTCTTCATTTTTAAATATATCTTCCAATTTTGCTTTCTCAGTATTAATTACTTTTCCTCTCAGTGGAAGAATTGCTTGAAATTTTCTATCTCTTCCTTGTTTTGCAGATCCACCAGCAGAATCCCCTTCTACTAAGAACAATTCATTCTTTTTTGAGTCTTTAGATTGAGCAGGAGTTAATTTTCCACTTAATATTCTTTCTTTCTTACTACCATTATTTTTTCTCGCTTCATCTCTAGCTTTTCTTGCTGCTTCTCTCGCAGTTTTTCCCTTTAAAGCTTTATCTAAAATAGAAGTTGCTGCCTCTTTATTTTCTTCCAAATAAAATCTTAGCTTTTCAAAAACAATGCTTTCTACGACAGACTTTGCTATTGGAGTACCCAATTTAGCTTTTGTTTGGCCTTCAAATTGAAGTATTGACTCTGGAATTCTTACTGACAATATTGCAGTCAATCCTTCTCTTACATCGCTACCTTCAAAACTTCTATCCTTACTTCTAATATAATCGTTTTCTTTAGCATATTCGTTAAATACCCTTGTTATTGCAGTTTTAAAACCTATTTCGTGAGATCCTCCATCAGTTGTTTTAACATTATTTACAAAAGAAACAATGTTTTCTGAATAACTATCAGTATATTGAAGTGCAACTTCAACGTCTATTTCTTCTTTTGAAGAATTAAAATGGAATACGTTATGTATTGGAGTTTTATCTTCATTAATATATTTAACAAAAGCTTCTAATCCATTTTCATAATTAAATATTTCTTGTTTTTTATCCTCTTCATCAATTACTTCTACAGTCAATCCTTTTAGTAAAAAAGCACATTCTTGCATTCTTTCGCATATAGTCGTAAAACTAAAATTAATAGTGGTAAAAATTTCAGAATCTGCGAGAAATCTTACTGCTGTGCCAGTCTTATTAGTAGTTCCTATCTTTGCAAGAGGTTTAGCTACCTTCCCACCATTTTCAAACCTAATGAAATATTCTCCACCATCTTTTTTAATAGTTACTTCCATCCACTTGCTTAATGCATTAACAACAGATGCTCCAACTCCATGTAATCCTCCAGAAATTTTATATCCCGAATCCGAAAACTTACCTCCAGCATGAAGTATAGTATAAATTACTTCAGGAGTGCTTTTTCCACTTTCATGTTTTCCAACCGGAATTCCTCTTCCATCATCTATAACACTAACACTATGATCTGAATGTAATATTATTTTAATATAATTTCCATAACCATTTATCGCTTCATCTATTGAGTTATCTACTATTTCCCAAACCAAATGATGAAGTCCCCTTTTATCTGTAGAACCTATATACATACCTGGTCTTTTTCTTACAGATTCTAATCCCTCTAATATTTTTATTGATTTTTCATCATATTGTACTGCCATATAAGTCTCCTAACATTTAGATTATATCATAAAAAAAAGAAGCAATAAACTTCTTATTAGGCTTTAGAAGTTAAAGTTTTCTTTTTTCCTTTATTCTCTAGCCCTAGTAATTCAGATTTAAGAACGTTGCATCTTTCTAAATCGGGATTTTCTTTTATTGTATTATTTATTCTTTCTTTTATGCCTAAAGATAATATTTCTTTTGGAATATATACAATGTATCCACAATTTGTACATCTTTGATAATATTCTTCTCCTGACTTAAATATATTTTCTTCTTTTACATAAAAATCTTCTCTACATGGATTTGTATTATTAGGTCTTTCTAATTTATCTTCTTCAATTTCCTCTCGTAAACAATTAATAGTTAAATTCCAAGGCAATTCATCATGAAATAATAAATATACATTTTGTTTTTCTTCTTCAGAAAAATAACTAATATGTTTTTTTTCTTCTCTATTATATATAGTATCTAAAAATACATTACTTTTAACTCCAACATCATGTTTATTTCTATTTGGTTCAGGATCTTTTCTTACTGAACAAGAAAAATTAAACATATTATTCTTAATATCTACCCAATTTAAATTATAACCACTTGTCCAAATTAAACCATTATTTTCATATCTTCTTAACCTAAAGTATTCATCTAATACATCAATTTTTACTTTTTTATTTTCCAAGTCACCAGATTGATTATTTACATGTTCTCTAATTGTAACTAATAATGTCCACAGATCAAGTTCTGGCGGAAATGAATAACCCCAACTATCTATTTCTTGTTGTTTAATTGCTGATTTTGCTTTTTCTAAATACTCATTGTTTTTCTTTTTTTCTTCAAATTCTTTATAAAAACTAGTATCTTCTAATTTGATATCTGAAAGAATAGAAATTTCTAAATCATTTTTTAAATAAGTTGGAACATTTAACCTACAATTTTTATAATATGGCCCTAATATCAAACCACCAGTCTCATAAAAATACTTATACCTCTTTATCAACTCATCTTTTACATCTTTTCTTTCCATAAAACCTCCCTAAAAAAATTATATCATAAAAAAAGAAGTATAATACTTCTTATTAGTCTTCCTTAAGTACAAAATGTGTTACATCTACTCCACATACTGGGCAAATATAATCATCTGGTAAAGGTCCAACTGTTTCATAACCACATACAGTACAAACATATACTTGTTTTTTATCTTCCATGCTTCCTCCTTACATTTGTTTTTTAAATGATTTCATAACTTGATTAACTTGTTTTTGAGATGGTGTCCTTCCCATTTGGCTCATCATAGTTCTAACCATTTCTTCATTAATTGGTGGATTTTCTTTCATATATTTTTTTGTCAAATACTTTGATAAGAAAAAACCTATAATTAATCCTATTACTAATCCTATTACTACATATAATATGTCTAACCACATATAATACCTCCTTAATAGATATTACTAAATAATTAATGTTATTGCAATATATAACTTAAAATATTATAATTTATTTGAGGTGAAGTATGAAAGTATTAGTAATACCTAGTTGGCTACCATTTGGAGAAGATAAACTTATGGGAATATATCATAAAGACTTTACAGAAGCATTAAATGAACACAAAAATATAAAGGCTCATATTTTATTTTTATATAGACAAAGAATTAAAAATCCTTTTAAATACTTGTTTAATGAAAAAGAGGAAATAATTAAAGAAAAAAACTATAATATTTATATAAATAAAGTTTTAAATTTAAAATCTATAAATTTTAAATTAAATTTATATTATTATTATAAAAAACTAGAAAAAGCTTATTTAAAATACGAAGAGATACAAGGTAAACCCGATATTATTCATGCTCACGTTACTTTACCAGCTGGATATGCATCTGTTAAATTAGGAAAAAAATATAACATTCCAGTATTAGTTACGGAACACTTTAGTAAATTTAATACTTTTTTTGAAGGTAAAAACAGAAAATATGCTATGTATGTTTTAAAAAATTCTACATATTCAACTGTAAGCAATTATATGAAAGAAAAAGTAGGCAACAAATGTGAAGTAATTCCAAATTTAGTAGATACGAATGAATTTTTCACTTCAAAAAATAAAAATAAAACTTTAAATTTAGTTAGTATTTCTGCTCTAAGACCTGGCAAATACATGGATGTTACTTTGAAAGCAATTAAAATATTAATAGATAAATATAAAATTAAAGATATTCATTATGATATTGTTGGCGATGGTGAATTAATGGATGAATATAAAAAATTAACTACAGAATTAAATTTAAATAATTATGTTACTTTTTTAGGAAGACAAAATACAAAAAAAGATATTGCTAAAATATTAAGTAACAAAAATATATTAATTATATCTAGTGATAAAGAAACTTTTTCAATTCCAGGTATAGAAGCTTTAGCGTCAGGTATACCTGTTGTATCAACAAGGTGTAAAGGTCCTGAAGAATATATTGATGATAAATGTGGAGTATTATGTAATGTAAATGATCCTGAAGATATGGCAAAAGCAATTATTAAATGTAGTAAAACAGAATATAATACTAATTATTTGAAAGGTGTAGCAAAAAAATATGACAAAAAAGTCATAATTGAAAATGTATATAAAATATATAAAGATATGTTGAAAGGTAAATAATTACCTTTTATTTTTTTTTGTTTCTATATAACATACTAAAAAAGATACTAATAAATGCATTAATACAACAAATGGTAACATTATAAAAAACCATTCTAAAACACTTCTATCAGATTTTGTTAATTCAATTAATGCCATAGGTAATGATCCACCATCAAAAAATATGAAAAAACAAACTAAAAATGTTGTTACAATAGATTTAATTATAGACTCTTTTATTTCTTGTTCAACAGTAGTTTCTCTCTTTAATTTTCTATTTAATAATTCTTTCATATCTTTTCTCCTAATAACTTTTCAATTTTATCAGTTATTGATTTTATATCTATCTTTTTAATACTATATATGTCTTCTTTCGAACCACTTAATCCAAATTCATCAAGAGTAATCATATTTTTCTTGTTTTTTACATATTTATACCAACATTGACTAGTTCCAAACTCTATTACAAATTTTTTTGCTTTTTCTGGTAATATTTCTTCTTTATATTCATCTTCTTGTTCTTCAAATAATTCCATACAAGGCATACTTACTACTCTTAAATTTAATCCCTTTTCTAATAAATGCTCAGATACTTTAACTGCTATTTCAACTTCAGAACCAGTTGCAATAATTATCCCATCCATTTTGTTTTTTTCTTTATAAACTATGTAAGCTCCATTTTTAACATAATAAAAATTAGTATTATTTAATGTGGTTACTTCATTTCTTGATAACACCAAAGCACATGGCTTTTTGTCCCGAAGTAATGTATCCCAACAACCAATAACTTCTTTTACATCACAAGGTCTATATACTCTAAAATTTGGAATACTTCTTAAAGAGGAAAGTTGTTCTATTGGTTGATGGGTTGGACCATCTTCTCCAATACTAATACTGTCATGTGTAAAAATATAAATACAAAATAAATTCATTATACTAGCTAATCTAATACTTGGTTTCATGTAATCTGAAAACACTAAAAAAGTAGAACCAAATGGTATTAAATTAGACAAAGCCATACCATTCATTATTCCAGCCATTGCATGTTCTCTAACACCAAAATATATATTTTTACCACTAGGATTCAAATCAGAAAAAGTACCAAACTTATTTAAATATGCTTTAGTAGAAGTATTTAAATCAGCACTTCCTCCCATAATATTTAATATATAATCGGAAGCGACATTCATTACTTTTGAATTAAGTTCTCTTAAAGATAAATTATTATAATCTTGAATATTTGGAAACATATCTATAATGTTATAAGTTCTCTTCTTTTCAAAAATACTTTCAAATGCTTTTGAATTTAGATCAGTATTCTTAAATTCATTATACATTGTATCCCAACTTCTATATTCCAACTCAATTCTTTCAAAAAAATCATTTTGAAAAGCATCCAAAGCATCTTTAGATACTGCGAACGGGATATTTCTTATTCCCATTGATTCCTTCAATTGAAAAACATCTTCCTCTTTTAAAGGGGAACCATGAACCAAATTAGTACCTTGATTCAAAGATCCTTTTCCAATTATAGTTTTAATTTCGATAATTGTAGGTTTTTCTTCATTTATTTTTGCCTTATATATAGCTTTATCAATTTCATCAATATCTTCTCCATTGTGGACTATTTCAGTGTGCCATCCTAGAGATTCAAATCTCTTTAATACATTTTCACTGAAAGATAAATTAGTACTTCCATCCAATGATATATTGTTTGAATCATATAATACTATTAATTTATTTAGATTAAGGTGTCCCGCTAAAGAGGCGACTTCATAGGATATTCCTTCCATTAGATCACCATCGCTAACCAATACATAAGTATGATGATCATAAATACTAAATATACTAGAAAAATATTTTTCAGAAATTGCAATTCCAACAGCGTTTGCAAAACCTTGACCTAATGGACCTGTAGTTACTTCAATTCCATCAGTTACTCCAAATTCGGGATGTCCAGGAGTTTTTGATTTAGCTTTCCTAAATTTTTTTAAATCTTCAATAGTTAAATTAAAATTTGAAAAATAAAGCATACTGTATAACAATGCAGAACCATGCCCTGCTGACATAATAAACCTATCTCTATTAATCCATTTACTTCTAGCAGGATAGATCTTAAGGTGTCTTAAAAACAAAGTATATAAAATAGGGGCAGCACCTAGAACAATTCCAGGATGTCCACTTTTAGCATTACTAATCATATCTATACCAAGACATCTAATACTATCGATAATTTTTTTATCGGTTACTTCGCTGTTTCTTATCATGCTAAATCCCCTTCCTATTATAGAAATATTATAGCATGCTAATATAATAAAAACAATTTAATTATTATTGAGAACAATAATTTCGTTTCCACCAAATTTTGGTGAATCATTAACATTTTGAACTCCCCAAATACATATTAATGTGATCATTATAAAAGTAAAATACATCCCCCAAAAAAACATTTTTTCACTTAAACCTTTCATACTTACCTCCTTCTTATAATTCAATTTAATCACGAACATTTGTTTGTGTCAATTGTTTTACGAACATTTGTTTGACATTTTACATTTTTTATGTTAATATGGTTTCATAATATTAAGGAGGACACATGGAAACACTTACAAAAAGGCAAGAAGACATTATTCAATTTATAAAAAAATATATAGTTTCAAACGGATATCCCCCGACAGTTAGAGAAATTGGAACATCTCTCGGATTATCATCACCAGCAACTATTCACTCCCATCTTAGCAATCTCGAAGAAAAAGGATATATTAAAAAAGATGACAAAAAAAATAGAGCAATAGAATTACTCATAGATAATGAATTTATTAAAAAAGATGAATCAGTTGTTAGTGTTCCTTTGCTAGGAAAAATTACAGCAGGTAATCCTATCGAAGCAATACATAATCCTAATGAATATTTTTCTCTCCCAGCTTATATGATTCCAAGCAATAAAGAAATATTTACTCTAAAAGTTAGTGGAGAATCTATGATTGAAGCTGGTATATTTGATAATGATATTGTAATAGTAGAAAGAACAAATGATGCAAAAAATGGAGATATAGTAGTAGCAATGAATAATGAAAATGAAGTTACTTTAAAAAGATTTTATAAAGAAAAAACATTTATTAGATTACATCCCGAGAACAAAACCATGGAAGATATAATACTTGATAATGTTACTATTTTAGGAAAAGCAGTAGGATTATATAGAAAGTTCTAAAAAGATAGATTAACCTATCTTTTTTGTTATATAATAATCATATGGAGGATATTATGAACGTAGGAACTGTCGTAAGAGGTATTAGAACACCTATAATAAAAGAAGGAGACAATTTAGAAAATATAGTAATTGATTCTTTATTGAAAGCTAAAGAATCCGAAGGATTTGACTTTGATGATAAAGATATAGTTGCAATTACAGAAGCTGTAGTTGGTATTAGTCAAGGAAATTATGCAACACTTGATAATATTAAAACTGATATTAATAACAAATTAAAATCCAATCATATTGGAGTTGTATATCCAATATTAAGTAGAAATAGATTTGCGGTATTATTAAGCGCAATTGCAAGATCCACAAATAAAATAACAATGTTATTAAGTTTTCCATCTGATGAGGTTGGGAACGACATATTATATAAAGAAGATTTAGAAAAAAATAATTACAATTTAAACTCTATAATTAGTGAAAAGGAATATAATGAATGTTTTTCACATTTCAAGCATTTATTTACTGGTGTAAATATGGTTGATTTCTATAGGGATTTATGTGAAAAAGAAAATTGTGAAATAGAATTTGTGTTTTCTAATAATCCAGAAACCATTTTAGAATATACTAAAGATATATTAGTGGCAAATGTTCACGACAGGTTTGATACTAAAAAAAGATTAAGTAAAAAAGACGTTAATATTTTGTTATTATCAGAAATAATGACTGAAAGTATAAATGGTAGTGGATTTAATAAAGACTATGGACTTCTTGGATCCAATAGATCAACTGAAGAAAAAGTTAAATTGTTTCCTAGAGATGGAAATAGTTTAGTTAATAACATTCAAAAAAAATTAAATAAATTAACAGGAAAAAATATAGAGGTAATGATTTATGGTGATGGAGCTTTTAAAGATCCAATTGGAAAAATCTGGGAGCTCGCAGATCCTGTAGTAAGTCCAGCGTATACTAAAGGATTAGAAGGAAGCCCAAATGAAATTAAATTAAAATATTTTTCTGAAAATAAATTTAAAGGTTTGTCCGGAGAAAAATTAAATAACGCTATAAAAGAAGAAATTAAAAATAAAGAAAAAGAATTAAAAGGACAAATGGCAACTCAAGGTACTACTCCAAGAAGATATACCGATTTATTAGGTAGTCTATGTGATTTAACTAGTGGAAGTGGTGACAAAGGAACACCTGTAGTATATATAAAAGGTTATTTTAATAACTATTCTGATTAGTCTTCAAAATCAGGAATATACTCTATTAAATCTTTTGGTTGACATTCTAATGTTTTGCATAAAGTATTTAATGTTTCAAACATTATTGATTTAGATTTTCCATTTTTTAATATAGAAAAGTTTGCTTCAGTTACTTTTAATATTTTAGATATTTCCTTTGATGATTTTTTTCTATCAGCAAGCACTCTATCTATTCTTAAAACTATCATTATATTCACCTCTTTGTTTAATTATTGTAAAGATTGTATCACGTTTGTTATTATTTTTCAATAATTATTTATTATATTTTTATAATTTGATGTAAAAAGATGTCTTTTTAAAAATAAAATGAACAAAACTGTTCTTTTATTTTTTTGTTTGTGTTAGAATTAAAATGAACCTAAAAAATAGAAAGGAGTTTGATATGCAAATACTTGGATTTCAAAAATTAACATTATTAGATTATCCCGGACACGTTGCAGCAACAATATTTACGGGTGGATGTAATTTCAAATGTCCTTTTTGCCAAAATGCAAGATTAGTGAATTATGAAGACGAAGAATTAGATAATGAAAAGATATTAAATTATTTATTGGATAGAAAAAAATATTTAGATGCCGTCTGTATAACTGGTGGAGAACCAACAATACAAAAAGATCTAAAAGAATATATAAAAATAATTAAAAATATGGGTTATTTGGTTAAACTAGATACTAATGGAACTAATTATAAATTATTAAAAGAACTAATTGATGAAAAATTGATAGATTATGTAGCTATGGATATAAAAAATTCAAAATTGAAATACAATGAAACTTCAGAAAGCAAAGTTGATATTGAAGAAATTGAAAAATCAATAAAATTATTAATAAACGGAAAAATAGATTATGAGTTTAGAACAACTATCGTAAAAGATTTTCATGACAATGAAGATATAGCTGAAATATCAAAATGGTTAAAAGACTCAAAGAAATATGTATTGCAACAATTTGAAGATTCTGGCCATTTACTAAAGGATGGTTTAAAAGCTCATACTAAAGAAAAGTTATATGAGTTTAAAGAAATATTAAACAAGGAAATTATAAATGTGGAAATAAGAGGTATTTAAGAAAGGGAGAGGTAATATTATGTACAAAGTTAAAAAAAGAGATGGGAAATTAGTTGAATTTAAAATAGAAAAGATTGGAGATGCCATTAAATCGGCTTTTGAAGCCGAAAATAAAGAGTTTACTGATAATGTAATAGATTTTATTGCGCTAAAAGTAACTTCTAATTTTGAGTCTAAAATCGTTAATGGAGTTATATCTGTAGAAGATATACAAGATAGTGTTGAAGAGACTTTATCTTTAGCGGGATATCCAGATGTTGCTAAAGCATATATTCTTTATAGAAAACTACATGAAAAAATGAGAAATATTAAAGATACAGTTTTAGATTACAAAGATGTTGTTAATAAATATTTAAATGTTAGTGATTGGAGAGTTAAAGAAAACTCTACAGTAACTTACTCTGTTGGAGGTTTAATATTAAGTAATTCTGGAGCAATTACTGCAAATTATTGGTTAAGCGAAGTATATAATGATGAGGTTGCTAAAGCTCATAAAAATGCTGATATTCATATACATGATTTATCTATGCTAACAGGATATTGTGCAGGTTGGTCTTTAAAACAATTGATACAAGAAGGATTAGGAGGAGTTCCAGGAAAAATTACTTCCTCTCCTCCAAAACATTTATCTACATTATGTAATCAAATGGTAAACTTTTTAGGAATTATGCAAAATGAATGGGCCGGAGCTCAAGCCTTCTCTTCATTTGATACTTATTTAGCGCCTTTTGTTAAAGCCGATAATTTATCATATAAGGAAGTTAAACAAAGTATTCAATCTTTTGTATATGGAGTAAACACTCCAAGTAGATGGGGCACTCAAGCACCATTTACTAATATTACTTTAGATTGGGTTGTTCCAAATGATATGGCAGAATTAAATGCATTAGTTGGTGGAAAAGAATTAGATTTTAAATATAAAGATTGTCAAAAAGAAATGGATATGGTTAATAAAGCTTTTATAGAAATAATGATTGAGGGAGACGCAAATGGAAGAGGTTTTCAATATCCAATTCCTACCTACTCTATTACAAAACAATTTGACTGGAGCGAAACAGAAAATAACAAATTATTGTTCGAAATGACTGCAAAATATGGAACTCCATATTTCTCAAATTATATCAATAGTGATATGGAACCAAGTGATGTTAGAAGTATGTGTTGTAGATTAAGATTAGATTTAAGAGAACTAAGAAAGAAATCAGGTGGTTTCTTTGGAAGCGGAGAATCTACAGGATCAATTGGTGTAGTTACACTAAATATGCCAAGAATTGCTTATTTATCTAAATCAGAAGAAGAATTTTATAATAGACTTAATGATATGATGGATATTGCGGCTAATTCATTAGATACAAAAAGACATGTTATATCTAAATTCCTAGAAGCTGGTCTATATCCATATACAAAAAGATATTTGGGAACATTTAATAATCATTTCTCAACAATTGGATTAGTAGGTATGAATGAAGCTTGTTTAAATGCTGATTGGATTAAAGAAGATTTAACTCATGAAAAAGCACAAAAATTTACTAAAGATGTATTAAATCATATGAGAGATAGATTGTCTGATTATCAAGAAAAATATGGTGATTTGTTTAATCTCGAAGCTACACCAGCAGAATCTACTAGTTTTAGGTTAGCAAAACACGACAAAGAAAAATATCCCGAGATATTAACTGCATCAAACGAAGACGAAACTCCTTATTATACTAATAGTTCTCATTTACCGGTTTCATTTACAGATGATGTATTTAAAGCATTAGAGATACAAGATGAACTTCAAGTATTATATACATCAGGAACAGTATTTCATACTTTCTTAGGCGAAAAACTTCCAAATTGGAAATCCGCAGCCGAATTAGTTAAGAAAATTGCAGAAAACTTTAAATTACCATATTATACTATGTCTCCAACCTACTCTATTTGTAAAAATCATGGATATTTAATTGGAGAACATTTCAATTGTCCTGAATGCGGAGGAGTTACTGAAGTATATAGTAGAATTACAGGATATTATAGACCAGTTCAAAATTGGAATGATGGTAAAACTCAAGAATATAAACACAGAAAACTATACGAAACTGAAAATTCTAATTTTAATAAAGAGCATATTAATATAAAAGAAAATGTAAAAGAAGAAAAAAACAATAAAAAGGATTCCATTACTTTGTTTGGAACAAAAACATGTCCCAATTGTAAAGTTGCAAAAGTAATTTTAGATAAAGAAAAAATAAAATATGAGTATATAGATGCTGAAGAGAATCAAGATTTAACTGAATCTTATAATATTAATCAAGTACCAACACTTATAGTTAACAAAGATGGAAATGTATCTAAAATACTAGGTGTTTCTGAAATAAAAAGATATTTGGAAGAAAACAAATAATGTACGATGTTATTGTAATTGGAGCTGGCGCTGCGGGAATGACTGCAGCACTATACTCTGCTAGAGCAAATAAAAAGGTATTAATATTAGAGCAAGAAACTATTGGAGGTCAAATTGCAACTTCTCCTTTGGTAGAAAATTATCCTGGTTTTATGAAAATAAGCGGAGTTGAATTTTCAAATAATTTATTTGATCAAATAATAGAATTGGGTGTTGATTTTGAACTAGAAAAAGTAATCAATATAGATAATTTAAATGATTTAAAAAAGGTTACAACCGAGTATCATACTTATGAATCAAAAACAATTATTATTGCAACAGGATCTAAACATAGGTCTTTAGGAATAGATAATGAAGAACAATTAATTGGTAAAGGAATTTCTTACTGTGTTCTATGCGATGGTTCTTTCTTCAAAGGAAAAGATGTTGCAATTGTTGGTGGCGGAAATACCGCAGTAGTAAGTGCAATATATTTATCTGAAATAGTAAATAAAATATATATAGTACAAATGCTTGATAAGCTTACTGCAGAAGTTAAATTAATTGAAAAATTAAATAATATTAAGAATATTGAATATATATTTAATTCAAAAGTTGACAGATTAAATGGAGACGATTCTTTAAATAGTATAACTATTGGAGATAAAAACATTAATGTCGATGGCGTATTTGTTTTGATAGGTTTAATACCTCAAAATGAAGCATTTAAAAACATTATTAAAATGGATAAGTATGGTTATATTATTGCTGATGAAGATTGTAAAACAAATGTTGATGGAATTTTTGTAGCAGGAGATTGTAGAACAAAAAAAATAAGACAATTAACTACTGCTTCATCTGATGGTACTATTGCAGCAATAAATGCATGCAATTATATAGATTCAATGTAAAAAGAGATAATAAATCTCTTTTTTTTACAACTCCAACAAAAACATTTTAAATGCCGATTTTTTTTCTTTTTTTCCGGTTTTTATCGAAACATCTAGTTCATATAATTTAATCAAAAATCTCTTAGCCTCTTCAATAGATATATGAGATGAACTAGCTAATTTTATCCTATAAGGATGAATGTCCAATTGTTTTATAACATCCAATTCTGAATAACCCGAATCATATAATGTTTTTGTTTGAAATATTAACCTAAATTGATCAGCTAATATACTTATCAATTTTATTTCTTCTTCATTCATTAATATTAAATCATCATATATTTTTAATGCTTTATCAATATTTTTATTTACTACAGCATCAATTAATTCAAATATATTATCTTCAATAGCTTTAGATGAAATTTCATTTATATCTTCCATTGTAATAGTTTTATCTTCTTTATATAAATCCATTTTCTCCATCTCATTATTAATTATATATAAATTATTACCAACATAGTTTTGAAAATAATTAATTGTAGATATATCAATTTTATATCCCTTTTTTTTAAATTGTTCCCCAATATATTTAGTTATTTCGTAATCTTTTAACTTATTATAAACAAATATAGTACCAATTCTAATTAATTCTTTTACTGCTTTTTTTCTTTCATCTATTTTTCCATTTACAATTAAAATTAATCTATTATCTATATCCTTTTTTAATATATCAATTAATGTTTCTAGATATTCTTTGTTATCAGAACTAGAGGTTAAAAAAGAACAGTTATTACATAATACGTCTTTAGTTTCAGAAAACATTGAAAATGATATTACTTCTTCCTTAACTTTATCCATAGAAGATAATTCCATATCATAAATAACAACATTATTTTTATTAATAATCTCATCTACTTTTTTATTAATTAAAAAAGGCTCATCACCATATATAAGTATAATTTTATCTTTCATAGTTTCTCCCAGTATTCAATATTAATTAATCTTTAATGATAAATTTAATAATTCCATTATTGTGAGTTATTAAAATGTTTACTTCGTTATTATTAAGTAAATCTAAAACCTCATTGTGTAAATGATTAAGTATTGTATTCTCCTATAGAAATTATACCATAATAAAGTTATATTTTCTTAATAAAACTATTTGAGGTAATTGTTTTTGAGCCACGATAACAAACCTTTAATATATAACTTTTATGTTGTTTTTTTAATTCTATTCTATTATTTTTTTGCAATTTACATTAACAAAATAATATCTTTTATAGTAAATTAATTAATCACAGTAAACCATTTTGATATGATTCCAAATCATCAATTATTTTTTCAATTTCATGATAAATTGTAAAAATATTTTTTCTTCTTTTTATTATACTATTAAATCTATAAATACTTCCTAATATTTTGCCATGTTTTTCTATTTCTTGATTTAAGAAATATTTAATTGGATAATCTCTCTTCACTGCTCTTATAAAACATTTAATTATACCGGTTCTTTTAACAATTATAGTCCCTTTTAATAAAGTTATTGGTTTAATTTCATAAATTACATTGCCTTCAATCAATGCCTTTTTCTTCTTTTTTTTAATAAAATCTAATATGTCACTATAGTGTTTTATAAAATCTTCGCCTTCGCAAACTTTTCCATATTTCTTTTTTAACATATCTTTGATTTCAGTTAAATACTTATCTTCAACAACTTTATCTGTTGGCATTTCATATAATCTATCGCAATTAATAACAATAAAGTCATCATTATTAATATATTTTAATGTACTCGTTGTTTTACCCGAGCCTTTTGTTCCAATGACATTTATCACTTCATCATTAGTCAATTTCTTTATATAATCATTTCTATCTTTGAATAAATATAATTTTGATTCTTTTGACATGTTAATCACATCCTTTGATTATTATATCACGATTACACTTCTTTATTCCATTCACCATAATATCCTTTTTCTCATTTACTACAAGTCTTAATCACACATTTTTTTTCTAAAACAGTTATTTATATATTAATATTTTTATTAGTAAAATATTTAGCTGTACAAATTGCCCAATTATAACTAGAATAAAATACTATATCGAACCCTTTAAGTTCATCATTTTTATAATGATAATCAGTTTTATTTACTTTAACCCATTTTAAGGTTAGGAATGTCTTATAAATATTAACATACTAGTTTATATTTCTACATTTCTACCGGTATTAGCGCTTTATAGTATGCAAAGAAAAAGACTTGTTTCTAAGTCTTTTATCAAATCATAAATTAGTTTATAAATTGTACTTTGAATTAATGTTTATTATCCAAATATTCATGTCCTAAAATATCTTTCAAAACCAACATAGCATCTAACTCATTATAACCATATTCTCTTTCTAAATCATTAAATAATTTTCTTATTTCTTTTGCATATTTTTTGATATTTACTTCTTTTTGATAAGTTGCTAATATTGGATATTTTTTACTCCAAGCACTTGTCCAATTTATATTTGATTCCTTTTCTTCATCTGTTTTTTTTATAATTTTTTCGATTTCTTTTTGATTCATTTTAACCTCCTAATTAAATATCTGTTTGATTATTATTATTATTATGCATTTTGGTTATTACTATATTTTTCTTTACGATAATAAAGTGTTCTTAATTTATCTAAACCTAAATCATCATATTTAAAAGAAAATCCATAACTATTAAGTTCATCAATTAACTTTTTTCTCTGCTCTTCAAATGGTAATTCATAATATTCTTTATTATCCAAGTATACCAATAATCCAATGTTTTCTATTTCTTGTAATTGCACTCTTGTTGTCATGCCATCTTTAAACCAATGATGATCAACCTTTAGAGTGTCAAAAACTTTTCTATATCCATATTTTTTTAATATATTTTCTATTTTTAAATATTCATTAGATTTTACTTTATTAATTTTTAATTCATCTATCAAATTATTTTGTACTTCTAAATTTCCGTCGTTAACTTGTCTCACCCTAATGCACATTTTTTTTATTTGCTTTTCAGTCATACTATCAATATTTGAAAAATCATTATTAGTAAAATACATATCGTGTGTTTTACATTCAAAAACACATTTTAATCCATTATTATTTAACCTGTTTTCATAATATATATAAGATTTATCTAATTTATATCCTAGTTCAACAATTAACATGCAATTACCTCTAACATTATTATATCACAATAAATCATGTATCTTCTTCATACGGACTACAAGTCTTGATCTTATATCCATTATTATTTATCTTTATTTCTATACTTCCATCTAGATCAGTTCTATAAACCTTACTATTACTTAAAATGTTTAATACCGATTCTTTGGGGTGCCCAAATTTATTGCTTTCTCCAACACTAATAAAACTATATTTTGGATTAATACTATCTATAAAATATTTACTACTACTTGTATAAGAACCATGATGTCCTACCTTTAAGAAATCTATATTACTTAAATTATAAATGTCTAATATAGCTTTCTCTACTTTTATACTAGCATCTCCCATAAATAAAAACCTATAATTATTAATTTCCGTATAAATCACAATAGAATTATCGTTCTCATTATCATATTCTTTATTATTTAAAAACTTAAAATCATACTTATCTATGTTTAATTCATTAATACATGAATGATAATTAATGTTTTTCTTATCTAATGCTTTAATTAATTTTTTTTCTAATTCGTTATATTCACCACAGTTAAATATTACATTATCTGTATTAAAGTTATTTACTATAGCAAAAGATCCTCCAATATGATCATAATCACCATGGGTTATTATAAAACTATCTAGTCTACTTATACCAATTGATTTTAAATATGGTACCAAGATATCGTTTCCAATTGAAAAATCATTTATTCTATCAAATGAATCTTCATACTTTAATATTCCTCCAGTATCAATTAATAGATTTCTATAACCATCTAATTTAATCAATATTGAGTCTCCTTGACCAACATTAATAAATTCTATACTAGGATAAAACGAATAATACATTAACTTATTAAATAGCATGCATATTATTAATAGATAAAAATATTTTGGATTAATTAATATGATAGTAATTGAAATGTAATATATAACAATTAAAATAAACGAAGGTTTTCCAAGTGTTAGTTTAAAAATATTTATTTTAGAAAACATCAATGAACTATACTCTAGGATATTTGTAAAAATGAAAAGAAGTTTATCTAAAAAAGGAAAAACAAAACATAATAAAGATAGAGGAAACAATATAAAAGATACAAAAGGAACATATATTAAATTTAATAAGATGCTTAATAAATTAAATTCATAAAAATTATTCAATACTATTGGTAAACTAGATAAAAACGCTATTAAGGATACAATAAAAAGCACAACAATATAGCTTTTATATTTAATGATTTTCTTTTGAAAAATAATTAAATACATACTTATAATAAAAGAAAATTGAAAACCAACACTATATATTAAATAAGGATTATATAATAAAGATAAACCCAAAGTAATAAATAATATATCAATTATTTTAATATTCCATTTAAATATTTTGTTTATTGATATTAAAATAAAAAATATGCCGGATCTTACAATTGATGCTGTAAAATCAGTTAAAAACATATATAACAAAACATAAGAGAATATGAATAAATATTTGTACTTAAATTTATTTATTAATTTTAATATTAACATAACTACAAAGGTTATGTTCGAACCCGAAACAGCAAACAAATGACTTATTCCATTAATTTGATAACTGTCTTTAACATTAGAATCTATATAATATTCTTCTCCAATCATAAATGCATACAAATATTTTTTTGATAAACTTATACTCTCTATTCTATTTACTATAAAATTTTTTATTGTGTATCTAAATTTATTATTATCTTTATACTTACTAATATTATTTATTTTCATCAATAAATAAATTTTATTTTGCCTTAAATATTCTTTGTAACTAAATTGATTAAATAAACCACTTTCTTTTGGATAATATAGTTCACAAGAAACATTAACATAATCTCCAAATTTAAAAATACTTTTAAAGTTTTCTATTTCCTCTTTATTTTTAAAATAATAATTACCTATTATTTTTTCTTTTCCAATTACTTCTATATTTAATTTATTACCATCTATTTTATAATTATGAATATATCCTTCAATTAAATTATCTTTTAAAGAGTATTTAGATTTAAAATTAATACTTGAATAAAAAATAGACATAATTAAAATAAATATAGATATAAGTATAAATTTATACTTCAATAAGATCTTTAATTTCATCAAACAAAGCATCTCCAATGCCAGATACGTTTTTTATTTCTTCAATGTTTTGAAATAAAGCATCTTCTCTATAAGCAATAATTGAGGTAGCTTTTGCTTCTCCAATCTTTGGCAAATTCATTAATTCTTCTTTATTTGCGGTATTTATATTTATCTTTTCAGCAGCATTGGTTCCCTCTTCTTCGTTTACAATATTTTCCACTTCTACATTGTCTGTAAATTCACATGCTTCATTTACAGTATCAGGACATATACACTCTTTTTCAATTTCTTTAATTATCTCTATTACTGTTGGTTCATTCAATCTTTTATTAGCGTTTTCAATTTGTTTATTACTATATATTAGTATAAGCATTTCATTGTGTACTTTTTTGCTTAAATTTATCAGTTTAGTATTACCTTCTTTTGTCAATCCTCCAGCCTTGTTTATAATATCTATTACTTTATCATTGTTTACACATTCATATACACCAGGTTTAACTACTTCTCCTTTTATATCCACATAACAAAATTCTTCTTCAATTACTTCTTCACCTACTTCTTCAGCATTTGAGTTTAATATTATTTCTTGATTTTCATCATTTAATAATATATAAAACATTGTAATTAATATTAGTATTATACTAATAAAAATAATCTTTTTTTTCATAAAAAAACAACCTCCTAAGAGATTATTGTTTTTACAGATTATTGTTCCCTTATTTTGTTTCTTATTACTTCTTCTTTTTTAAATATTTTATTTTCAACTGATATTCTTTGAATTAGCGCCAAGGAAATCAATAAATTCAAAGTAAACGATCCTCCATAACTTAAAAATGGTAAAGGTACTCCAGTTAAAGGAATTAGACCCAACACACCTCCAATATTGACAACTATTTGAAAAAATAAATAGGATGCAACTCCATAGCCAATAATACCGTTCATAAGACCATTAGAAGCCTTTGAAATTAATAATATTCTATATATGATATAGAAATATACTAATAGTATTAAAATACCAACTAACACTCCTAATTCCTCTATTATAATAGGAAATATAAAATCTGTGTGTGATTCAGGTAAATACAAATACTTTTGAGTACTGTTACCTATTCCTTTACCAAATAAACCACCACTATTTATTGCTATAAAACCATTACACACTTGATAACCAGGACCAACTTCTGTATATCTATCACAAGGATTAAAGAAATTTAGTCTTTGCTTTTGAGATTCATTTAGAATACTTTTACCAGACATACTACTAATTATAAGAAGTAATGCAATAGAGACTCCAATAAAAGAAGCCACTTTATATATTTTTAAATTAATTCTTTTTTTTATTGGAACCGCTAAATAAGTTGTAACCATTATTGCTAATATAATTAACATAGTACCTAAATCTGGTTGTAAAAAAACTAGCCCTACAATTATTCCACCAAATATGAACGGTTTTAATATCTTGATATAATTATCTTCAGTAAACTTTTTTGTGCTATAGTATATAGCCATATATAATATTAATACAGTTTTTGCTAATTCACTTGGTTGTAAATTAAAATAACCCAAATCTATCCAACTTTTTGAACCATTAGTTGCTTTACCATTAACAATTAAATATAATAATAGCGCAATTGTACCATACAAAAAGATATTAATAAATTTTTTATATTTTGATAAAGAAATGTTTATAATAACAAAATAAGCTGAAAAACTAAATAAAAGTATTATTCCTTGACGAATTAAGTATTTATAAGTATTTCCTTCAATTAAGCTTGCTTTAACATAGGAAGCACTAAAAATCATAAAAAGACCAAATAAAGACATAATTATTGTCAAAAAAAATAAAGGTTTATCCATCATTTTTAAATTTCTTCTCATTATGCCTCCTAATTATAATCATATTAACATAAACAATACTTATATTAAATATTAAATTGTAAAGTGTACATAAAAAAAACATTTTATTTCTAATATGTCTTTTATAAATCATTACTATTTCGGTATTGTTATTGATATAGTTGGTGTTTCTCCATTAGTTGATTCTGCCGTCCAACCTTCAAATTTTCCTGCTCCTGTAATCCTAACAGTAAATGAAGCTTCTGTTCCTGTTAGAGATGCAAAATATTGACAATCTCCTTCAGCAGGTTCTGCAAATCCAGCATCAGCAGGACAATCAGTAAATTCTGATGGTACAGTAAAATCGCTTGCTAGCATTCTTATAGCTGAATCTTTTTGTAAATAATTAGCAACCATTTGTGCAGATCTTCCTAATGATTCTTTTCTAGCAGATTCAATTACATCTAATATTCTTGGAACTGCTATTACTAATATTATTGCTAATACTACGATTACTGCTAACAATTCTATTAATGTGAAACCTTTCTTGTTTATTTTCTTCATAGTTAAATCTTTCCTCCCTCTCAACTATTATGATTTAAGTATAGCATTTAACAATTTATAAATATATTATTTTTAAGTATATTATCGTTTTATTAGAAAAAACATATTATTTCTAATATGTCTTTTATAAATCATTACTAAGCTTCTAATATGTTGGTGTTTTTCCATTCACCGAAGTTGCTGTAAACCCAGCAAATTTCCCTGCTCCGGTAATCGTAACAGTAAATGAAGCTTCTGTTCCTGTTAGAGTTGCAGTATATTGACAATTTCCTTCAGCAGGTTCTGCAAATCCAGCATCAGCAGGACAATCGGTAGAGCCAACTGGAACAGTAAAATCGCTTGCTAGCATTCTTATAGCTGAATCTTTTTGTAAATAATTAGCAACCATTTGTGCAGATCTTCCTAATGATTCTTTTCTAGCAGATTCAATTACAT
>CAZSTI010000001.1:29885-85529 GCA_964609995.1 uncultured Muribaculaceae bacterium | reverse complement strand
GGAACTGCTATTACTAATATTATTGCTAATACTACGATTACTGCTAACAATTCTATTAATGTGAAACCTTTCTTGTTTATTTTCTTCATAGTTAAATTTTTCCTCCTTCTCAACTATTATGATTTAAGTATAGCACTAAACAATTAAAAAAATCAATACATCTTTACATTAAAAAAGAATATATTAATTAAAATATATTCTTTTAGACAATAATTATATGCCTGTATATGTAGGAGAAGCACCATCAATTGATACAGCGCGCCATTTTGCAAATTTTCCAGCACCATTTATTGTAACTGTAAATCTTGCTTCTGTTCCAGTAACTGCAACTACATATGTACAAGTTCCTTCTCCAGCTGCATTATCCCATCCAGAATCTACTGGACAATTTATTCCGGATCCTGCAACAGGGAATGTGCTGCTTAACATTTTAATCGCAGAATCTTTTTGTAAATAATTTGCAACCATTTGTGCAGATCTTCCTAATGATTCTTTTCTAGCAGATTCAATTACATCTAATATTCTTGGAACTGCTATTACTAATATTATTGCTAATACTACGATTACTGCTAACAATTCTACTAATGTAAAACCTTTCTTGTTCATTTTCTTCATAGTTAAATTTTTCCTCCTTCTCAACTATTATGATTTAAGTATAGCACTTGTGTTTTATATAGTCAATTACTATAAAATTTATTTACATGTTGTTTATTGTATTAATAATATTAATATTTCTTTTAATTTCAGTACCTATTACAAGAATATCGGCTCCGTTCTTTAATGATTCTAATCCAGTAATTTCATTTATTCCACCATCAACAGATATTTTCACATTTAATTTTCTTTTATTTATCTCTTCTTTTAATAATTTTATTTTATTTAAACTACTACTTATAAATGCTTGACCACCTTTACCGGGTTCAACACTCATTATTAATACTAAATCAATTTTATCTAACAAATCATAAATTACTTCAATATTAGTATCTGGTTTAATGGATATTCCACATTTAATACCATGACTCTTTACTTTCTTAATTGGGTCTAAACTCTTTAATACTTCATAATGAAATGTAATATATTCTGTATTATACATATAATAATCTTTAATATAATTATCTATATCTTCAACCATTAAATGAACATCTAGAGGCTTATTAATATTATCTACAATTAATTTTATTTCTTCATATGAAAAAGATTTATTTGGTACAAATAAACCATCCATCATGTCTAAATGAATATAATCAATATTTTCTTTATTAATAATATTTATATATTTTAATAAATCATCTCTCATAGATAGCAAAGATACTGAAATCATAACTCACCTATAAATTTTTTATAGTTTTCATATCTGGAATTTAAAATCTTTTCTTTTGTAACATTTTCTTTTATTTCACATTTTTTTTCTTTTAAATGCATACAATCTTTATATTCACATTTACTTCTATATGTATTGAATTCAACCATATTATCTCTTATATCTTGTTTGCTCATATCAGTAAAATCAAGTACTGAAAAGCCAGGAGTATCTGCAACCAAACCATTAGCCACCTCTAATAATTCAACTTTTCTAGTAGTGTTTTTACCTCTTCCCAATCTTAAAGAAATATCCCTAGAAAGTAGATTCAAACTATCATCTAAAAAGTTTAATAGTGTTGATTTGCCCACTCCACTTTGCCCAATTAATACTGAAATTTTATTTTCCAAAGTATCTATAATTTCCTTTCTTTCAGTATTTCTAATTACCTTATATCCTATCTTTTTATAATAATTTAAATAATTTTCTACTTCTTCTTTATTTTCTAATAAGTCTAATTTTGTAATACATATGATTGGAGTAATATTGTTAAATTCAACTATGTTTAAAGTTTTATCTAATAAATACGTAGAAAAATCGGGATTAATAGCGCTTACAACTATTATAGCTTGATCAACATTTGCAATATTAGGTCTTTTTAATTCACTTTTTCTTTCAAATATTCTTGTTATTGTTTCATCTTCACCAATCTCTACAAAATCTCCTACAATAACATTTTGTTTATCTCTAATTAAAACACCTTTAACTCTACAAGTTAATAAGTTTTCATTTTCTTTTACAATATACTTTGAACCTTCTTTTTTTATTACAATAGTATCCATTATAAATCGGTTTCCTCTTCACTTAAATCAGGTAATTCTTCTTCTTCAATTATTGGAGTTGCAATAGATACTGAAAAAGTAGCTTTTCTCGCTATTAAAGTACCTTTGCTTCTACTTTGTTCAAAAACAGTTCCCTCTTCATAATCATTAGTTTCTTTTTGAGTTACAGTAAGATCCAATTCATATTTCCCTGCAAATTCTTCAACCTCATTAACTGTCCATCCAGTCATATCAGGATAAACTGCAATATTAGGATAATATAGTATTATTTGAGTACCCTTTAATACTTCTCCATCCTTTATTGATTGATCAATTATTATATCTTCCGCATCTTTATACTCTTCAACGTTTTCAACTTCTTTACTCTCAATGCTTACTATTAAACCTTTTAATTCTAATTGCCCTTTTATTTCATATATATTTTTACCAGTATATAAATCTACAGTTATTCTTTCCGTACCTTTAGATTCATATATTTTAATTGTACTTCCCTTTTTTATCAATCTTCCATTTGCAGGTTCTGTTTTTACTACCATGCCTTCTTTTATAGAATCACTAAATACTTTTTCAGTTTCAATTTCTACTTCAAATCCATAATTTTTTAATTTTTCTTCTGCCTTTTGAACAGTAAACATTCTTACATCAGGAACTTTAACATCAGGAACTTTTGTTAGTTTAGGCAACAACATTATTAAAATTAATACAATAAAAAAGATAAACAGAATAATTCCAATTAATATCTTAGACAATTTACCACTCTTTTCTTCATTATTATTTACTTCTTTAATTAAAGGTTCATTTTCTCCAATTTGTTTTTTTAAATCTGGAAGTATTTTTGTTTCGCTTAAGTCTTCCTCTTCATATTTATATTTCAATACAGTAGCATTTTTATTTTCTTCATTAAGAGCTGTTTTTAAATCTTCATGCATTTCTCTAGCATCATTATATCTGTTTTTTGGATTTTTTGCACATGCTCTTAATACGATGTTTTCAACGCTTTGAGGCACATTTGGTTTTTCAGCAATTAATGATGGTATTTTCTCTTTCAGTTGTTTTAATGCAATTTCAACAGCATTTTCTCCTTTAAATGGAAGATTACCTGTAATTAGTTCATACATAAGTATTCCCAAAGAATATATATCACTCTTAATTGAAGCTTCTTTTCCGGTTGCTTGTTCTGGTGGCAAATAATGAACTGATCCCATTACTGAATTTGTTTGAGTTAATTGAGAATTATTTAAAGCAGTTGCAATCCCAAAATCAGTTATTTTAACCATTCCATTATCTAATATCAAAATATTTTGTGGTTTAATGTCTCTATGTATAATATATGAATCGTGTGCATGAGATATGCCATCAGTTAATTGAAGCATAATATCTATCACTTCATTTACTGTTAAAGCACCTCTTTTTCTTAATAATTGTTTTAAATTTTTACCTTCTATATATTCCATTACAATATAAAAATTACCTTCATCTTCACCAACATCATACATTTCAACTATATTTGGATGGCTTAAAGAAGATGCCGATAAAGCTTCTCTTTGAAATCTTCTTAAAAACTTCTCATCATTAGCTAAATCACCTCTAAGCACTTTTATGGCTACTCTTCTATTAAGAATAGTATCTTCTCCAAGGTATACGTTAGCCATTCCTCCTTCTCCAAGTAGACGAATAACTTCATATCTATTATTTATTTTTTGACCTTTTGCTATCACACAAATCACCGTCCTCTTTTATTAAATACGCAACTGATATATTATCAGTTCCCCCCCTATTATTACTTCTTTTAATTAATCTCATTACTTTTTCTTCCATTGTTAAATCACTATTCAATACTTTTTCAATTTGTTCAATACTTAACATAGTAGTTAATCCATCACTACACAATAAAATTGAGTCAACCTCATCTTCAACATAAAATAAATCCGGTCTAACAGGATTAATTGCTCCTAAAGCTTTCATTATTATATTTTTTTGAGGATGGTTTTTTGCTTCTTCTTCTGTTAAATCTCCAGTATTTATTAATAAATTAGTTAACGTGTGATCTTTTGTTACTTTAAATAATTTGTTTTCTTTGGTAACAAAACCCGAACTATCTCCTATATTTGCAAATAAAAGAAATTCTTTTGTATATAAACACATTACTAATGTTGTTCCCATTCCTTTGCTTTCTGGATGTTCATCTGTATATTCAAATATTTCATCATTAATCTCAGTATATAGTTGTTTTATCCACGCTTCAGCAGATTCTTTATCACCAACATGTTCTCTTTTTAAAAACTCAGTAGTTAGTTTGCTTGTAGCTATAAAAGACGCTATTTCACCAGCTTTATGTCCACCCATTCCATCTGCTACCGCCATCATAAATTCATTATTCTCGTTTTTAAAAATTACTACATTATCTTCATTATGACTTCTTACTTTACCAGTATCAGTCAAATAAAATGTTTTCATAATTCCTCCATGTTTTTTGATCTTAACTGCCCACATGCAGCAGTTATAGTATCTCCAAATTTTTTCCTTATTGTTACATTTATTTCTTCATTTTTAAGTATATCATAAAAAGACATAATTTCATAATCACTACTGCTTTCGTATCCTTCATAATTATTATCGTTATAAGAAATTAAATTTACATAACAATTTATTCCTTTTATTAATTTTGCAAGTTCTAATGCACATTCTTTAGTATCATTTATGCCTTTAATCATAATATATTCAAAAGTAACTCTCCTATTAGTTTTTTTTATATATTCTTTTATTGATCCAATTAATGAATCTATTGGATATACCTTGTTTATTGGCATTAATTTGTTTCTTAATTCATCATTTGGAGCATGCAAACTTATTGCTAAATTTACTTGCAATCCTTCATTACTAAACTCTTTTATTTTTGGTATTATTCCACAAGTTGATAACGTTATATGTCTTGCTCCAATTTCTATACCTTTTGGATCATTTGTTATTTTAATAAATTTCATTACATTTTCATAATTATCAAAAGGCTCACCTATTCCCATCAATACAATGTGTGTTATTCTTTTATCTATATCTTTCTCTATTTCTAAAATTTGTTGAACCATTTCATATACATATAAGTTTCTTGTCTTTCCAAATCTTCCACTCTCACAAAAAGAACACCCCATAGAACATCCTACTTGAGTTGAAATACATAAACTTATTCCATAATCGTGAAACATTAATACAGATTCAATATTATTACCATCTTCTAATTCAAAAAGATATTTATTTACTTCTTTGGATTTTTCTTTTTTTATGGTTTTTATAGTATAAAAAGAAAAATTATTTGATAATTTTTCTATAGTTTCTTTGCTAATGTTTTTAATTTCATTAAAATTATTTATTCTTTTTTTATAAATCCATTCAAATGTTTGAATAGCTCTAAATCTTTTTTCATTATTATTAATAAAAAACTCTTCTAATTCTTCTTTAGTTATATTATAAATATTATTCATATATACCTCAAAAATATTATATCATAAAAAGAAAAGAATTTTATTTCTTCTCTTCTCTTAATAATTCCAATTTTTTAATACCTTCTAAATCTAAATAATCTCTTACATAATTTAACTTCTCTCGTTGATCGGTCATCAAAGCTTTAAACTTCTTTTTTTCTATGTGATTTGCTATTGAAATACCACTAAAAACTGCTGAAAAAGCAAACATATATCCATTAGAAATTGGAACTTTATCTTCAAAAAAAATATTGTTAGCAAGAATCCCCAAACAAACCAAGCTCAAAGGAAGAAACGTACTAAATATAGTTTTTCTTCTTTTGAACTCACCTTCTACTTTTTCATACTTAATTTCTTCGTTTAATACTTCAAGTGCAAATCTGTCTTGTTGTTTATTACCATTCATAAAACACTCTCCACTCACATTTAAAATATTATACTTTGTTTTATTGTTTTGTCAAATTAAAAAGTAGATTTCTCTACTTAAAAATTCTTTTTATCTCTCAAAAATGGAGGAATATCTATACTTTTTTTAGGTTCTTCAATATTTGATACAACCCTTTCTTGCACTTCTTCAACTTGTTTTATTTTTTCGTTTTTTTGTCTTCCTTCATCAAATCCAGTTGCAATTACTGTTACTATTATTTCATCTTTTAAGTTTTCATTAATAACTGCTCCAAATATTGTATCAATATCTGTTTTAGCAGCAGCTCTAATAACTTCTACTGCATCTTCAACTTCAAATAAGTTAAGGTTAGCACCACCAGTAACATTTATAATGGCATTAGTTGCACCATCAATACTTTCTTCTAATAATGGACTGCTAACTGCTTGTTTTGCGGCTTCAACAGCTCTATTTTCTCCACTTCCAATACCAATACCTATAAGTGCATTACCACTATTTTTCATTACAACTCTAACATCTGCAAAATCTAAGTTTATAAGCCCAGTAACTGCTATCAAATCAGATATTGATTGAACTCCTCTTCTTAATACATTATCAACTTCTTTAAAAGCATCCAACATAGGAGTGTTTTTTTCAATTATATCTCTTAATCTATCATTTGGAATTACTATCATTGTATCTACATTTTTTCTTAACTCTTCTAATCCCATGATAGCTTGATTCATTCTCTTTTTTCCTTCAAAGGAAAATGGTTTAGTTACAATTGCAACAGTAAGAGCACCCAAATCTTTTGCGATTTCAGCAATAATAGGAGAAGCTCCGGTTCCTGTTCCTCCACCCAATCCACAAGTAATAAAAACCATATCAGCATTTTCTAATGCTGCTTTAATTTGTTCCTTCGTCTCTAATGCTGCTTCTCTTCCTACTTCTGGATTAGCACCTGCACCAAGTCCACCAGTTAATTTTTCTCCCAATTGTACTTTTACATTAGCTTTAGAAACCTTCAATGCTTGGCCATCAGTATTAGCTGCTATAAATTCTACACCTTTTACACCAGAATCAACCATTCTATTAATAGCATTGTTTCCAGCTCCGCCAACACCAATTACTTTTATCTTTGCTAACTGATCCATTTCTAATCCGAACATACTTCCTCCTAATCAAAAAATATTCCAAAAACTTTTCCTAAAATAGAGTCTTCTCCTATTCCTTTTCTTTTTGGAATAGATATATCTTGTTGTTTATCCATTGAGAACATTGAATATTCTTTTCCTCTCATATTTAATTTTCTATCAAAAAATTTAATTAATCCAATTACTGTAGAATATTTATTGTTCCTTATCCCTATATCTTCAATTTTTGATACATAAGCATTATCAACAAATACTTCATCTACTATATATTGCATTTGAGGCAATTCGCTACTACCACCTGTAATAATTATATACTTAATTTCTTTGTTTGTTAAGAGGAAAAGTTGTTTTTTTGCTAATTCTAATATTTCCTCTAATCTGGACATAACTATTTGTGATAAATCATATTGATTAATTTTTACCAAATCTCTATCTATTGTTAACATCTCATTAACTTCATTTACCTTTGCAAATTTTTTATGTGCCAACGAAAATTTTTCTTTTATTTTATTACTGTCTTCAATAGATAATTTAAATACATAAGATATATCATTATCAATATTATTGCCACCTATTTTTAATATTTCGGAATTAATTATTATTCCTTTATTAAATAAGGATACCGTTGTAGTCTCGCCACCAATATTTATAATTGCAACCATTTCTTTATCTGTTTCTTTTGTTCTAAAAGTTTCATAATCTGAAATTGGTCCAATATTAACGTCAATAGTTTTTATTCCTATACTTTCTAAAATTCCCATTATTGAATGAACATTTTTTTGAGGAGTAGTCACCATCATACATTTTGCTTCTAATTTATGACCTACTAATCCTTTTGGATCTTTTATCATATTGTTTCCATCTAAAACAAAATCAATTGGAATAACAGATACCAATTCCCTAGTATCATCAAGAGTATTAGAAACACCATTTTGAATTGCTTTAATAATATCATTACCATCAACTTTTTGTTCTTCTGATTGAATATCAGAAAAACCACTTACTATTTCATATTTAACATTGTATGAAGGAACATTTGCGATTATTCTATCAATTTTTATGCCCAACTTACCTTCAACAATCGATATTGCTTCCTTAATAGAAATAATAGCTTCGTTAGCATCCACTATTAAACCTTTTTTAATTCCTTTTGACTTAACTGATGAAGAAGCTAAAACATATATTTTTTCTAAAACTAATTCAGAAACTAATACTTTTACATAACTAGTACCTATATCAATACTTGTATATATCTTCCTCATCATATTCTCCTTATTTTAATTATACTATAAATATATTAAAATTATCAATCACTTACAAAATAATTACCATAATCCAAATACCAAGTTCCAGTTTTATTGTTTAAAGTAGCTAACAACTCATTATAATAATTTAAATCTTCAAATTTTAATATATTCACATATATTTTTATTTTATCAGTTGTTTTAATTAAAAATCTTTCAGTATCTTTTTCATTACTAGCATATTCAATCTCAGATAATTTTAAAAACACATCTTCTTCTACTAAATATAAAGATTCAACTAATTTTTCATATGTTGCTTTAGGCATAGAATTAACTAATATAGGAACATTATACTTATTTTCAATTTCTTTCATATTACTTAATATGCTTTTTTTCTTAATAGCGTCATAAAATAAGGGTTTGTTTTCTTTAACAGTAATTGTAACTTTTCCTTTTATAGTTTTTTCTACTGTAACTGAGCTGATCAATGGGTTCTTTTTCAGTTTACTAATAATATTTTTTTTTGTTGTAAAAATAAGGCTAGGATAATTTCTCAAACCAGATATATCTATTATTTCTTGATCCGATAAATTAACATTATTTATTACATATATGTTTTTTATTGGGTAAGTAATTAGAACAAAAAGAAAATTACCTATTAAATATAAGATCAGTATTAATACAAACAATCTTTTAAAATTAAGTTTTTTCTTTTGAAGTTCCATATTTCTCCTATTCAATTATTTCTTGTTCTAAATACAAGTCAATATTAAATTTGTTTTTTACTTCCTTTTGCGCTAATTTAATTAAATCTTTTATATCTTTAGCGGTCGCATTTCCATGATTTATTATAAAGTTAGCATGCTTTGAACTAATCATAGCACCACCAATAATTTTGCCTTTTAAATTACATTCTTCAATTAGTCTACCTGCAAAATCATTTTCGGGATTTCTAAATACGCTTCCTGCACAAGGATATTCAAGCGGTTGAGATAACCATCTTTTTTGTTTTCTATCTTCAATTATTTTTTTTATTTCTTCTTTATTGCCATGCTTTAGTATTAGTTTAGCTTCCAAACAAATATATCCTTTATTTTCTTTCAAAAAAGATGTTCTGTAATGAAAATTTAAATCCTTGTTATACAAAGTCATTATTTTTAAATCTGGTGTTAATACTCTAATTTCACTAACTATATATCCCATATCAGATTTATATGCACCCGCATTCATATAAACCGCGCCACCTAATGTACCTGGAATACCAGTTGCAAATTCAAGTCCTGTTAATCCCAATCTAGATGCTTTGTATGCAAGCTCCATTAAATTTACTCCAGCACCCGCTTTAATAGTAAAACCTTCTATATTAATATCATTAAATTCTTTTAAATTAATAATTATTCCTTCGTAATCACTATCTTTAAATATTACATTTGAACCATTTCCTAATATTTTATAATTAATATTATTTTCTTCCAAAACTTTAATTAATTGAATTAATTTTTCTACATTCTTAGGAAAAACTATGTTAGCCTTTCCTCCAACCTTAAAAGTTGTATGTTCTCCCATAGAAACATTTTCCAATATTTTTCCAATCTTAGCTTTTTTGATTGATGATATTATATTCATATTATTCTCCTATTAATTCTTTTATTTTATTATAAATAATACTAGCACTATCTTTTATTTGTAATTTTGATAAATTAGTTTTAATTTTTATTAATTCCTTTTCATCATTTATTATATTATCTATAATTTCTATCAAGTTTATTAAACTATTTTCTTCCAATAATATGGCGGCATCTTTATTAACTAAATCCATAGCGTTTTTATATTGATGATTTTCGGTTACATAAGGACTTGGAACTAATATTGAAGGTACTGAAAGCGCAATAATTTCACTAATTGTAGTTGCACCTGCTCTAGATATTAATAAATCAGTATCTTTTAATAACCTTACCATATCTTCAATATAAGGAAATACTTTTACATTTTCAATATTTAAATCCTTATATTCTTCATAATAATCTTTACCTGTCACAAATAATATTTCATATTTCTTTTTATTAAAATTTGGGAGTATTTCTTTAAGTTTTTGATTCACAATCTTTGAACCCAATGATCCCATAACAATCATTATTAATTTTTTTGATCTATTAAATCCTAATTCTTCTTTCTTTTTAATTTCTTTTTTCAAAGCCATTTCACTACAAGGATTTCCAGAAAATATTACTTTATCCTTATACTTATTTGCGTATTCGATTGTATTAGGTAATGACGTAAAAATAATATCAGAATATCTTAATAACATTTTATTAGATAATCCAAATACACTATTTTGTTCATGAATAACTGTTTTAATTTTTAACTTCTTAGCGGCATAAATAACCGGAGCTGAAACATAACCTCCAACACCAATTACTACTTCAGGATTAAAATCTTCAATTATCTTTTTAGATTTATTAACTGCACTAACAAAATAAAATAAAGATTTTATAGTTTTGAATATGTTTTTTCTATTAATACCCTTTGTTTTTAAAGCAACAAATTCAATATTTTTTTTAGGTACAATGTCTTTTTCCATTCTATCAGTAGTACCAATATATAAAATATTAGATTTTGGTTCTTTTTCCATAATCTTTTCATATATTGCAAGAGCCGGATAAATATGCCCGCCTGTACCACCTGCAGTTATGATTACTCTCATTATACCTCCTATTCTAATTCTTTTAAGAAAGTATCTATTGTTAATATTTTATCATCTATTTCTTTTAAAGAAACTTCTTTTATTTCCTCTATCTTATCTTCTTTATTTAAATTATTTATTACAAAAGCATTATTTATATTACTTTTTAATATATTAGACCCAATACTTTGTAAATCCATAATTGGAATTTCTGAGTTTTTAATTATTTTAATTTCATTATTAATTTTTATTCCAATTAAGTCTTTTGAAGAGGTTTCCAATACTTTAATAATTTTTTGGGGTTTACTCTTTACATGTTTTAAAATTAATGTTCCTCTTCTAGCTCTATTCATCTTTTCTATTTCTTCAATCTTTATTCTTTTGCAGTTGCCTTTATCCATTAGTATTGTAATATATTCAAGGGATGGAATAATGCCACTTATTACTTTATCATTCTTTAAATTAATTGTTTTAACTCCGCTTGTCCTTATACCAGTTATCGATACTTCTTCGACATCAAATCTTAATGAATAACCCAAATCAGTAGTAACAAGTATTTCATTTCCCATATTATATGATATTCCAATCACTTCATCAGTAGCTTTAATTTTCATATTAGATATTGGTTTAGAATATCTTTGAACTTCATATTCAGATAATTTTGTTCTTTTTATCATACCCATTTTAGTAAATGTAGTAACCAATAAATCTTTGTTAAAATCATATACGGGCATACAACCCACAATTATTTCACCTTCTTTTAACTGGATAATATTACTGATATGCTTTCCAAGTTCTTTCCATTTAATATCTGGTATTTCATGAACGGGCAAATATAAATAATTACCTTTATTTGTAAATAACAATAAAGTATTTTGAGTATTCATTTCGAATAACCCAATTACAAAATCTCCTTCTTTTAATGATGTTGCTTCTTCTTTAGAAGCACTATAAGATTTTGTTGAAACTCTTTTTACATAACCATCATTACTTACCACAACAACTACATCTTCTTTTGGAATCATCATTGTAGAATCAATCTTTATTTCACTAAACTCTTCTACTATTTCTGTTTTTCTATCTTTTCCATATTCTCTTTTAATTCTTCTTAGTTCGTTTTTAATTACTTCAAACAATTTAGTTTCGTCAGTTAATATTCCAATTAATCCATTTATAATAATTGTTAAATTTTTCAATTCTTCTTCAAGCGCTACAACATCTGTATTAGTTAATCTATATAATTGCAACATTACAATTGCTTCAGCTTGTAAATTAGAAAATCCAAATTCTTTAGTTAAATTTTCTTGAGCATCTAATTTATTATTACTTTTTCTAATCACTCTAATTACTTCATCTAATATGCTCATTGCTTTTAAAAAACCTTCTACTATATGAAATCTTTCTTTAGCGTGCTCTAAATCAAATTTTGACCTTAATGTAACAGTTTCTTTTTGATGTTTTATATAGGCATCTAAAATTTCCAAAATACCCAATTGCTTAGGTCTTCTATTTACAATTGCAATAATATTAAAATTATAAGAAACTTGTAATTGTGTATTTTTATATAAATAATTTAATATAAGTTCATCATTACTTTCTTTCTTTAATTCAACTACAATCCTTAATCCTTCTCTATCCGATTCATCTCTAACTTCAATAATTCCATCTATTTTCTTATCTACTCTTATTTCATCAATTTGCTTTACTAATATGGATTTATTTATTTCATAAGGTATTTCAGTAATTATTAATAAATTTTTTCCTTTGTTTTTTTCAATAAATACCTTAGCTTTTAATATAACTTTTCCTCTACCAGTTTTATATGCTTCTTCTAAACCGGTTTTTCCTTCAACTATTCCTCCAGTGGGAAAATCGGGACCTTTTACTATATTCATTACAGTATCTAATCTACAATTTGGTTGATCAATTCTATGTATTGTAGCTTCTATTACTTCTCCCAAATTATGTGGAGGAATATTTGTAGCATAACCAGCACTTATACCAGTAGATCCATTTACTAATAAATTTGGAAATCTAGCGGGAAGCACTGTTGGTTCTTCTAATGAATCATCATAATTTAAAGCCATTATTACAGTATTCTTCTCAATATCTTTTAATAATTCTTCACTTATCTTTGATAATCTTGCTTCAGTATAACGCATAGCAGCTGCAGAATCACCATCAATTGAACCATTATTTCCTTGCATATCAATAAATGGTGTGTTCATTTTCCAATATTGACTCATTCTAACCATAGCATCATAAATTGATGAATCACCATGAGGATGATATTTACCCATAATATCACCAACAGCTCTAGCAGATTTTCTATATGGTTTGTCATATGTATATTTATCTTTATACATAGAATATAATATCCTTCTTTGAACAGGTTTTAAGCCATCCCTAACATCGGGAATAGCTCTATCTTGAATAATAGATTTTGCATATCTACCAAAACTTTTCCCCATCATATCTTCTAAACTATATTCATATATTTTTTCTATTATGTTTTTCATATATTCACCTAAATACATTGTACCATAAAAGAATGATTAGAAAAAGAAAAGACAAGATTTTTTTCTTGTCTTTATTTATTATATATTTGATTCATTACCTCTTCAGCAAAGTTATCACATCTTTTTTCCATACCTTCGCCTACTTCATAACGTACCATTTTCTTAATTATTCCATTGTTGTTTTTTACATATTCTAAAACAGTTAAATCTTGATTTTTAATAAATTCTTGACCTTCTAAACAAATTTCTTTAAAATGTTTATTAATTCTTCCTTCAACCATTTTTTCCGCAATATCAGCAGGTTTTCCTTCATTAATTGCTAATTGTTTTTGTATTTCTCTTTCTTTTTCAATTTCTTCACTAGAAACATCTTCTTTTCTTATGTGTTTTGGTCTCATTGCTGCTGCATGCATTGCAACATCTTTTGCAATTTCTTCATTAGCTCCTTCTAATACTATTAGAACCGCTATTTTCTTTGTATTGTGTATATAGACACCGAATACTTCATTATCATTTAATTCAATACTTTCAAATCTTCTAAAACTAAGCTTTTCACCTATTTTAGCAATCTTACTAATAATTAAATCATTTAATGTTACACCGTCTATTGTTAATGTCAAAGCTTCTTCTACAGTTTTAATATCATTATTTAAAACTAAATTAGTTGTTTGAGTTACCAAATCAATAAACTCTTGATTGCTTGCTACAAAATCTGTTTCAGAATTTAATTCTACAATTGATGCTTTCTTATCGTTAGATATTATATGTACTAATCCTTCAGCTGCTATTCTTCCTTCTTTTTTTGCAGCTGTAGAAATTCCTTTTTCTCTTAACCAATCAGTTGCTTCTTCAATATTTCCATTTGTAGATTCTAAAGCTTTTTTGCAATCCAACATTCCAGCTCCAGTTTTTTCTCTCAATTCTTTTACTAAATTTGCTGTTATCATTATGCCTCCTTATTTTAATTTCTTTAATAATTCTTCTTTCTTCATTTTTGAATAACCTTCAATACCTTTTTCTTTTGCTAAGTTCTTTAATTCAACAACTGTTAAATCTTTTAAATTAGACTTTTTAACTTCCTTTGGTTCTTCCTTCTTTTCAACTGCTATATGTTTTTTTTCTAAAGGTTTTTCAAAAATTTCTTCAGCAACTATATTATTATTTATCTCTTTTTCGTCTTTGTGTATTTCTTCTTTATTCTTGTTTACCTTTTCTTCATCAGAAACAAAATCAATAATTTCAGCTCCTAAAGATTCTGCTATAGCATTATTTAAAACACCCATTATTAATTTAACGGATCTTATAGCATCATCATTAGCAGGTATTACATAGTCTACTAAATCTGGATCACAGTTTGTATCTACTATTCCAAATACTGGAATATTTAATTTTCTTGCTTCTTTAATTGCACTTAATTCTTTGCTTGGATCAACAATTATTACGGCTTCAGGTAATTTTTTCATTTCCCTTATTCCACATAAATATCTATCTAATTTATCGTATTCTTTTTTAATTTTAATTACTTCTTTTTTAGGTAAAGCTTCGAAAGTTCCATCAGTTTCCATCTTTTCGATTTCATCTAATCTTGTAACTCTCTTTCTTATTGTCCTAAAGTTTGTTAATGTTCCCCCTAACCATCTTTCATTAACATAATACATTTGTGTTCTTTCTGCTTCTTCTTTAACTGCTTCTTGTGCTTGTTTCTTTGTACCTACAAATAATACTTTACCACCATTTTCAGCAATAGCTTTTAAAACAACATATGCTTCTTCTATCATTTGTGCTGTTTTTTGTAAGTCTATGATGTAGATATCCTCTCTCGAAGTATAAATATACTCCTTCATTTTTGGATTCCATCTTTTGGTTTGATGTCCAAAGTGAACTCCTGCTTCCAATAAATAATTCATTGAAACTACTGGCATAAAAAAATCTCTCCTTTCGTTTTTTCCTCTGAATACTTCTTCTTGGTACACCACTGATTAATCAGCACTAGGCATAACAATCCATATTCATGTGTTTTTTTAACCACAAATATTATATCATATTAAATATAAAAATCAATTGTTTTTATATATATTTGTAATACTAATTGTTTACAATCTATTTGGATTAAAGTCAATCTCTAATTTTACTTTAGAATTTATATAATGAAGATCTATTTCTTCTAATACTTCCATAAGTTGTTCTTTTTCTTTATATTTTATAATAGTTTGAAAACCATATATATTATTTATTTTAGGAAATATTGAGGATCCAAGGATTTTATGTTTTTCGTTTAATTTTGATCTTAAAATATTAATAATATTATTTATTTCTTTAGAACCCATCTCAAAATCATTAGCTAGAATTCTAATTGCTACAATAAAACAAAATGGTGGATAATATAAACGTTTTCTAATAGTTATTTCATTATTATAAAAAGTTACATAATCATGATTTTCAACTAATTTGATTGCATAATGATTTGGATTAAAGGTTTGAATAATAATGTTTCCTTCTTTATCATGTCTACCTGCTCTACCAGAAACTTGTGTAAGAAGAGAAAAAGTTCTTTCGCTACTTCTATAATCAGATATATATAATGAGGAATCAGCATCAATAACAACTACTAAAGTAACATTTGCAAAATCTAATCCTTTTGATATCATTTGGGTTCCAAGTAGTACATCATATTTATGATCGTTAAAATCTTTTATAATCTTCTCATGAGATGATTTTTTTGTAGTAGTGTCACTATCCATTCTAATTACTCTTATATTTTTAAAAATACTGTGTAATGTTTCTTCAATTTTTTCTGTTCCTTTTCCTTTTAAACTTAAATATTTAGAATTACATTTTTTACATTTATTTGGCATTTGTGTTTGAAAATTACAATAATGACATTTTAAACTATTATTGTTTTTATGATATGTTAATGATATATCGCAATTTGGACATTTTATTACTTCTCCACACTCGCTACATAATACATAATTAGAATAACCTCTTCGATTCATTAAAATCATTACTTGTTCATTTTTGTTTATTCTATCTAATATATATTCCTTAGCAATACTAGAAATAATACTGTTACCTTTTTTCATTTCATTTTTCATATCTATAATATCAACATTAGGCATTTTTTTATTATTTACTCTTGTTTCTAATTCTAGTAAATGATATCTATTAACTTTTGCTCTAGCATAACTCTCTAGTGAAGGTGTTGCACTTCCTAAAATTAGTTTAGCATTATTATATTTAATTCTTTCTATCGCAACATCAATTGTATTATATCTAGGATTATTTTCTTGCTTATAAGATTCATCGTTTTCTTCATCCATTATTATTAATCCAATATTCGTGAATGGACAAAATACTGCACTTCTTGCTCCAACAACAATACTTACTTCTTTTCTTTTTATCTTTCGCCATTCATCATATCTTTCGCCAGTAGAAAGTCCACTATGAAATAACGCTACTTTATCTTGAAATCTTCCTTTAAATCTGTTTACTAATTGAGTAGTAATAGATATCTCCGGAACTAATACTATTACTTCTTTATTATCTTTTAATACATCTTCAATTAAATCCATATATATTTCGGTTTTACCAGATCCAGTTACTCCTCTTAATAAAAATATATTATCTTTACTAGTATTAATCTCTTGATATATATTTTGTTGATCTTTAGTTAATTTTATTTTTTCTATTTTTTCAAATTTATCAGTTAACCTATATATTTCTTCTTTTTTTATATCCAATATTCCTTTTTCAAGCAATAAATTTAATGCTTTTTTATTTGAAATTTCACTAGGTTTTAATTGTTCTTTATTCTTAAACAAATTCAAAATATTTTGTTCTGCTTTTGTTTTTACTTCAATTAAATTTTTAATATAATAGGTCTTTTCTATTTTAACATTATTAATATTTTTGCTTAATTTTAATTGAGTTGGAACCATAACCTTGTATGCATCCAAATATGTACACAAATAATTATTCCTAAGAAAATAAATTAAATTAATTTGTTCTTTATTTAATACGGGTTCATTATCTAATAAACTAATAATTTCTTTTAATTCAATAGTATCTTTGTAATCGTCTTTTATATTTAATACTATTCCGTTTACTTTATTACTTCCAAAAGGAACGTGAACTCTACTACCAATATCCACTTTTAAATTAGAAGGAATTTTATATGAAAAGATTTTATTTTTAAATACATTTATTTCCATAATAACATCTGCATACATAATAACCTCCTATAAAAATTATAGCACAAAAAAGAACACATTTCTGTGTCCTTAACCCCTTTTTATATAACAAATAATTATTTTGAATTATAAGCTACTTTTACTTCTCTGGTTTTTCCAGTTCTTTCCCATCCAATTAAAGATGTTTCTCTACTCCATTTATATTCTTTACTTGATGTTGTTTTATAAACTGGAGTTCCCTTTTTTATTGAAGAAGAGCTTGTTGTTTTTATACAATCTGTTCCAGTTCTCGTATATCCATAATCACATGAATAACTTACTTCTTCTTTTAATAATGAATTAACAACACATTTATTTCCACTTAATGTTCCAACAGAGCAATTATATGAAAAACTTTTATTGTCTATTGTAGTTATCTTACATTTATCTCCAATTAATGTTCCTAAGTTACATGCCAAAGTTGGTGAGATAGTTGATGAGTTTGATACATAACATGTTGTATTAGATAAATCTCCTCCATTTGGACAAGTATATCTAGGACTAATTGTTGTTGTTGTTGATACATTACACTTTGTTCCTGATATATTGCCACCGTTTGGGCAACTATATGAAGGCGCCACATAAGTAGTTGTTGATACGTTACATTTTGTTCCTGATAAATCTCCTCCGTTTGGACAACTATATGAAGGAATTAAATGTGTTGTGTTTGATACATAACAAGTATCATTAACTAGATTTCCTCCGTTTGGACAAGTAGGAACTTTAGGTGTAGTTACTGCTGCTACTGGACATCTACCATTTGTTGGTGTTGCTCCATCAGCACAATAATATACATTTGAATAAGTAGTTATAGTCTTTGTACATTTTCCAGTTGTTCTATTATATGTATAAGATTGGTCTGCACAAGAACCAGTTATAACCGCTGTACATTCATTATATTTATAATATGTTGTTAAACAAGTTGGTAATGCACATGTATATCTAGATTCTTTTCCAATATAAGTTCTTGTAAATGTAGAATTTGATACATTTGATCTTAAATAATCATATTCATAAACTTGACAAGACCATTTTTTTGTTTCAATTCCATCTTTTGTATCTACATAAGTGTTTGAAGTAGTTTTAATAAGTGCAGCTACTGTAGTTGCAGCAGTTATAGTACAAGAAGTTCCATTATTAGTTCCTGTTGTACATGCATAAACTGCTGGATAATTTGAAGGAGTAGTTACATCACATCTATTTGTTGATGAATTATATACTCCAGTTGTACAATATGGTGTTGCATTATAACTTGATGGTGTTGTAATTGCACATTTTTTTGTAGAAGCATCGTAAGTTCCTGTTGTACATTTTGGTGTAGCATCATAACTTGATGGTGTTGTTATTACACATTTACCTGTTGAAGAATTATATGTTCCACTATCACATACTAATGTTGCATTATATGTAGTAGTATTTCCAACAACACATTTACCTGTTGAAGGATTATATGTGCCTTTAGAACAAATCTTACTAGGTTCTTCTTCTCTAACAATATATTTTAAACATGCTTTTGAATTATCATTATATACATAACCAGTTGGGCATACCTTATCAGGATCAGTTGAACTTGAAACTAATTTCTCACATGAATCAGTTACACTATTATAAGTAAATCCCGGATTACAAGTTAGCTTAGCAGATATTTTTTCTAAAATATTGTTTTCTTTTACACACGAACTTCCCTTTAAATCATAACCGCTTGGACAAGTATAATAATCTATTACCTTTTTGCTTCCATTTCTATAAAATTGATATTCTAATACTATTGAATCCTCTTTTTCTTCGCAACTATCATCTTCACATACATCATAGCATCCAAAATAATCTATAATATAATCAGTCTTGGTTGGACAAGATAAGTTAACTTTAAATACATAATCTGTTTCCATTTTAATAACTTCTACATAAGAATTATCAAAATCACAAGTATTACCGTCTCTATCTAAGAAAGGCAATATCATTTTTTTATCGATCATATCTCTTAATGATAACTTCTTTTTATCTCCAATTTCTATTGGTAATCTTTCTACAGTGAAATAATCTTTCGCTGCATCTTGCATCATTTTTAGATTGTCCGCAAAAATCCTATCATAGAATGTTTCTAATTTAGGCATAGGAAATAACCATATAAGTAAAAATATAAATAACAATATTAATGCTATTCTTACTAATAAGTCTCTCCAAAAATTATCCTTGTTTTCTATATAAAGCTTGTTTTCCATAAAAAATCCCCCTTTTTTTATGCTTTTTTTCCTTAGATGTGCCTTATTATACACATATTTACAAGATTGTCAAGTTTTTGCTTGATTTTTTTTATTTATTAATTTTTACAAAAATATTATAGCATCTTTTAATGTAAATAAAAAGTTAAATTAATATTGAATTATATATTTTTATTTATATTACTTGTATAATAGATTATATATTAAGAATAAGGAGGAAATATGATAAAAAAGATAATTGTAATTATGTTCATTTTATTAATTTTTCCTACCTTTGTAAACGCTACTATTGAGGCAATTATTACCGGTCAAGGAGTAAGAATTAGATCAACACCTGAAGCAATAGATGAATCAAATATTGTAAAAACTACTATTACTGGGTTTTATATTACTCTAGTTGATGAAACCACTTATACTGGAAGCGGTTGTTCTGATGGATGGTATAAATTAATATATGAAAATAAAGAAGCTTATGTTTGTAGTACATATGTTAACATTAATACAAATCCAGAATATAATACTAGTGGATGGACCGCAAGAACTTATGGAAATTTTGTTAATGTTAGAAGTCAACCTACAAGTACTTCAACCTTAATCAATTCTCTTATATTAGGAGTAAACCTTACAATTTTAGAATATTATCCCAATGGAAATGGTTGTGCTGGTCCATGGTATAAAGTAAGTTATTATGACGGGAAGTCTTCTGGATATATATGCAGTGATAGCGTTGTAATAAAAAACAACATAACTGATAAAGATGCCGCTTATGAAGAAACATTAAGAACTTCCGGTTTCCCCGAAAGTTATTTTCCTTATTTAAGTTTTCTTCACAAAAAGTATCCAAATTGGACATTTAAAGCAATACAAACTGGTTTAAAATGGAATGATGTAATAAATGGAGAAAACAACAAAAACTATATACAATTTTATAATGAACAATATTCTAACAGTACAACAATTGCTGAAGTGCCAAATTGGTATTATGCAAATACAGGAGTAATTTCATTTTATATGGATCCAAGAAATTTTTTAAATGAAAAATATATATTTATGTTCGAAACACTAAATTATGATAACACTCTAGAATTAGAATATCCAAACATTGTGAAATCAACTTTTTCAGGAGGAACATTTAGTAATGATGATTTTGCGAATATTTTAAATACAAGTGGAAAATCATATAATGTTAGTCCTGCTCATATTGCAAGTAGAATAAGACAAGAAATTGGAATAAATGGAAATGCCGCAACAAGTGGCGCTCCTTTTACATATGGTGGAGTTGAGTATTCTGGTTTTTATAATTTCTTTAACATCGGTGCATATGGAGATACTCCTATATACCGAGGTTTAGCATATGCTGCAGGAGTTGTAGACAATACGAATAAGACAAGGGAACCGTGGAATACAGTTGAAAAAGCAATAAATGGAGGAGCAGCATTCTTGTCAAGCAAATATATTTCAAAAGGACAATATACTTTATATTTTCAAAAATTTAATACTGCTCCCAATTCATACTATACAAAATATACTAATCAATATATGACAAATGTTCAAGCCCCTTCAAGTGAATCCTCTTCTATTTATAATTCATATAACTCACAAAATTTATTATCGAATGCATATTCTTTCTCAATACCGATATATTTAGAAATTCCAACATATACTTCTTTACCTAGTTCTGGAAGCAATAATAATTATTTGAGTTCTATAACAATTAACGATATTACAATTAATGATTTTGACAAAGATGTATTAGAATATACCTATTTTATAGATAAAACTATCAATTCAGTTAACATCAAAGCTACAGCAGAAAATTCCACAAGTAAAATTAGTGGAGATGGAATTGTTCAATTAAATAATGATTCAAACGATATATCAATCATAGTAACAGCTGAAAATGGTGAAATAAAAACTTATAAAATTGTAATATTAAAAGTTGAAAGTATTATTTCAATTAGTGAGCTTCAAAACTTATTAGGTGTTGTAAATAATGATTTAATTCCTAATAATTCTGTAGGAAATACTATTGAAATGCTTACTAATAAAATTAATTCAAATAGTCCAAGCTCAATAATAACAGTAAAAGATTCAAACGGTACTATAAGTGATTACAAATCCCCTCTTAAAACGGGTCAATTAATTACTATTACAACCACTTCAAATGAAACTAAAACATTTTCAATATCCGTTACAGGTGATATAGATGGAGACGGTAAAATAAATATTTTAGATTTATTAAAAGTACAAAAACATCTTGTTAAAGCTAAAACATTAGATAATGTTTATTTATTATCAGCAGATACTAATAACGATAAAATAGTTAATATATTAGACTTACTTAGAATACAAAAAAATATTCTAGGAGAAATTAAATTATAGGAGAAAATATGATTAAAATTATTAAATTGTCATTAATTGCAATATTAACATTTATATTAATAACAAATAAGGTAAATGCTGCTAGTGCATATATAAGTGTAAGGAGTTCATCTTCTACCATTATAGTTGGAAGAACTTTTACAACAACTATTACCATTTCTTCTTCAGTGCCTTTAGGTTCTTGGGAGTTTACTTTGAATTATAATCCCTCTTTATTAAAACTAGAAAGTGGAAACGTATATGTTGCTGATTATGGTAATGGAACTATGAAATCCGCAACATACACTTATAAATTTAAAGCTCTTGCATCTGGTAGCGCAAGCATAGGAGTTAAATCTTATGCAGCATATGATTGGAACGAAGCTAAAATGACTTTAACTGCAGGAACTTCATCGGTTAAATTATTGACCTTATCACAATTAGAAGCTACATATTCAAAAAATAACTATTTAAGTTCTCTTTCTATTGAAGGCAAAGAAATAATGCCTTTATTTAATAAAAACACACTTAATTATACAGTTGAATTAGATTCAAACACAGAATCAATTAAAATAATAGCAAAACCAGAAGACTATAAATCCGATGTCGATGGAACAGGAACAAAAGAAGTAAATGAAGGAGATAATAAATTCAATATTATTGTAACCGCTCAAAACGGTTCTACAAAAACCTATACAATAAATGCTATAGTAAAAGATCCCAACCCTATTGAAGTAACAACCATCAATGGAGATACAATGACAATAATAAAAAGAGAGAGTCTACTTACTCCTCCAGAAGGATTTGAAAAAAATACAGTTAAAATTAATGATATTGTAGTTCCTTCTTTTTATAATCAAAATAATCAAATGGTTTTAGTGGGACTTAAAGACACAGAAGGATTAATAGCGTTATATATTTATAATAATGTTGATAACAAATATTCTCCTTATATAGAGCTTGTATTTGATAAATTAAGAATATTACCTCTTGATTTAGAAGAAAACAAGGAAATCTTTAAAAACTATATTAAATCAGTTGAAAAGCTAAACAACATAAATTTTCAAGTTTATAAAATAAATAAAACTTCCGAATACGCAATCTTTTATGGTTTAAATATAAACAACGGCAATAAAGATTATTATATTTATGATCTTGTGAGTAATAATGTTATAAGATTTAACAATGAAGAATCTCAATTATTAAGCAAAAACATAGTAGAACAAAAGAAAATAATAAATGTTTTAACAATTTCAAACATTGTTTCTCTTGTATTAGTTATAATTTCAATTTCATTATATTTTATTAAGAAGAAACCTATAAAAGAAACAGAAATAATTAATAAAAAAGAAAAGAAAAGAAAAAGAGATAAATCAAATGACTAACTCCATTTTTTTTATTGTTAAAATGTTATAATTAATATATAATTAAAAAAGTTGTGAGGAACTATGAAAAAAATTATAAAAAATATATTAAACAATAAATTTTTTATTATATTAGTAATGATAAATATTCTATATTTTTTAAGTAATAGTTATCTTATTTTTTATGTATTTAAATTGTATAATATAGAAAACTTAATAAGACTTTTAATAATTATTTTATTATTTTTATCTTTTGTTTTTTTTACTTTAAAATCAATAAGATTAATTATAAAAAAGAAAAGAAAAAGAACCATTTTTCTTTCAATAATAATGTTATTATTTTTTATAATTCAATGTATTTTATACAATGTAATTGATAAAGTATATACTTCATTAAACACAATAAGCTCTAATGAAATATTATATTCTTCTAGTTTGGTTGTACTAAACGAAAGTAATATTAACGAAATAAAAGAAATTAATAAAATGAAAATAGGATTATATAATAATGAAGATAGCATTGAAGGATATACAATACCAAAAGAAATTTTAAAAGAGCAAAAACTAGATAAAAAAAACGAGATTATAAACTATACAGATATTACGGACCTTGTTTTAGGATTATATGAAAAAGAAGTTGATGCAATATTAATTAATACAAACTATTCAGTATTATTTTCTTTTAATGGTTTTGCAAATATCAAAGATGAAACTAAAATATTATTTTCAAAAGAAAAAAAAGTAAAAATAGAAGAAAATACTAAACAAGAAATAACTGAACCTTTTACAGTTTTATTAATGGGAGTTGATTCTACTCTAGATAGTATTAAAAGTGGTTCTGCATTTAATGGAGATGCTTTAATGCTAATTACCTTTAATCCAAAAACATTAAATGCTACAATGCTAAGCATTCCAAGAGATACATATGTTCCAATTGTATGTTTTGAAAATAAAAGAGAAAATAAAATCACTCATGCCGCATGGCACGGAGAAGAGTGTATGATTAAAACTATAGAAAATTTTACAAAAATTAAAATTGATTACTTTGCAAAAATAAATTTTAAAGGATTGGTTAAATTAGTCGATAACATTGGAGGAATATATGTAGATGTTCCTTATAGTCTTTGTGAACAAAATAGCAATAGAAATTGGGAGTCAGATACTATATTTTTAGAAAAAGGTTATAAGAAAATAAATGGAGAGCAAGCATTAGCTTTGTCAAGAAATAGACATAAACCAAATGATGGTTCATCAGTTGGAACACAAATGGCTATTTATTGTCCCACATTTAATGATGGAAAAAGAGATGATATAGAAAGGGGTCAAAACCAACAAAAAGTAATTAACGGAATTATGAGTGGACTTAATAACATAAATAAACTAGATGATATATATAGTATATTAGAATTAATGAGTGACAGTGTTGAAACAAACATAAATACTAACCAAATATTATCGTTATATAATATCGTTAAAAAAATGTTGCTAACCAATTCAAATTCAACCATTTCTTTTGATTCATTATTCTTAAAGGGATCAGACACATTAATTTGGGATGAAAAGTTTAAAACTCAGCTTTATAATTATTATTACAATAGGCAAAGTCTAAATGATATTGTTAAAGCAATGAATATTAATTTAGAAAAAATTAAACCAGAAATGATTAAAGAAATTAGTTTTTCTATAAATGAACCTTACGCAAAAGCTACAATAGGAAAGGGACCATATAAATACGAAAATACTATTAATTTGGTTCCAAAATTCATATCAAAAGATGTAGCTGTTGCAAATGAATGGGGAAAAGCAAACAATGTAATAATTAAAATAGAAAGTATTAATGTAGACAATATAGAAGATAACAATAAAATAATGGGTCAAAGCATTCCTTATGGATACATAGTAAAAGATATTAACCAAGAATTAGTTATTAAAGTAGGAAAATATACTGAAAAAGTTTTAGAACAAAACAATAATATAGTTCCCAATTTTGAAGAATATTCAATTGATGAAGCTACTATATGGAAAAATAAAAATATTAATAAAATTACAATTAACATTGAAGAAATTAAAATTGATTCTATAGAATATGATGAATTAAATGCTGGGAAATTAAAAAGTCAGAGTATTGAGGCTGGAAGTTTACTCAATAATTACGAGGAGATTACAATTATATATTATGAAAAAGCAAGAGAAGAAATGTCTATACAGGAATAAACTTATGTGTTATAATTTTCGGGTTATGAAAAAAATTAATTTTAAAAAACAAATTAAGAAAACATTTGACTTTGTTTTTAAGAACAAATATTTTCATTCTATTTTATTATCTTTTTTTTCATTTTATATTTTAGATATAGTAACTAGATTATTAGGAAAAGATACCGATTTTTTAAAAATTAGTGCTTTTGTTCCTAATTTATTTAGTATTAGTTGGATTTCACTTTTTATACTATTAATAATATTTATAAATAAAAAGTTGGGAAAACCTTTGTATATAATTATTTTTATTCTAAGTATTACAATGTTTATTGTTAATAATGTTTATTATTCAGTTACAAAAAATTTCTTTGATTTTGCATTATTAGGTTTAGCAAAAGAAGGAAGTGAGTTCTTTATATCTGCAATAAAAAGTGCAAACATATGGATGTATATAACAGCAATAGCATCTATTGTATTGTTTGTATTTGGATTTATTAAATTTCCTTGGAACAACAAGTCAAATTATATAGGCTTGATTATTACAATAACAGTATTTGCTGTAACTCATCAAGCTACTCCACTTCTACTTGGTGAAAAAAACAATGAGTTAACTTGGAATACATGGAAGAATCCCAGAAATGTATATGAAAATTATAACGATAATAATAAAAGTTTAAGTGTAAGTGGAATTTATGAATATACACTAAGGAATTATTATAAAACATTTTTAGAAGAGAAAAAAACAACAAATGAAAAAGAACTATTATTTTTAAATAATATATTTAAAGAAGCAAAAATAAATGAAACAAACAAATATACTGGTATATTTGAAGGAAAAAATATTGTATTCTTACAATTTGAAGGTATCGATAACTGGGTGCTAACAAAAAATAATATGCCTAATACTTATAAATTGTTAAATAATTCTATTAACTTTTTAAATCATTATTCATATTATAATGGTGGCGGTTCTACATTTAATTCTGAATTTGCGGTAAATACTGGATTTATTACTCCAATAAGTTATACAAAAAATGCTTATTCATTAAATAAAAATTATTTTCCAAATTCTTTAGCAAAAATATTTAAAAATTTAGATTATAGAATAAATGCATTTCATATGAATACTGGCGAATATTATTCTAGAAATATAAATTATAAAAATTGGGGATTCGATAAATATTATGGACTAAAAGATTTAAAGAAATATGAAAATGATGACTATATGTTAGATAGAGAATTAATTAATAATGATTTCTTTTATGAGAACATGTTTAAAAAAGAAGGTAATTTTATAAACTATTTAATAACTTATTCTTTGCATATGCCCTTTCAAAAAGATAAAGGATTATGTCAAAAAATATTAAATATAGAATTAGAAGAAAAAATGATGCAACCAGATCTTACTGAAGAAGAAAAAGAAAAATTGGTGTTAGAGTTCGAAGAAAAAGTATATACAGAAGAAGACTGTATTAAAATACAAGCTAAAGAAACAGATGATATGGTTGGTTTATTAATGCAAGCTTTAAAAGATAATAATCTATATGATAATACAATAATTGTAGCGTTCTCTGATCATTATTTATATACTATTGCTGATAAAACTTTACTTGATAAAAAGAAAGAAACGTCTAATAATTTGATAAACGAAACTCCATTCTTTATATGGAGTAGTAAACAAAAGAAAACTAATATATATAAAGTAACCTCTCAAATTGACATATTACCTACAGTTCTTAATCTTATGGGTATAGAATATGATAACAACAACTATTTAGGTAAAGACGCTTTAGGAAAAGAACATAATGGGATAGTATTTTTTAATGATTATTCTTGGTATGATGGAAAGTATTATGTTAAAGATGGTACAAATAACAATATTAAAGATATAAATTATATTGAGGAATCTAATTCATATGTAGATTATATAATAAAGAAAAATGATTTAATACTAAAATATGATTATTTTAAAAACAAGCAATAATTTAGCTTGTTTTATTTTTTGGATTTATAAATATCGTCAATAGTAACTTCACTCGTATGTGGAATTGGTTTCCAAGTTACTTTTACAAACAATGCAATATAAGAAGTATAAATTCCAATTAAATCAAATATTGGCCAAGTTAATGTGAATTTAATTTTATCAATTAATTTAATTTTCTTAATCCTTTTTCTTTCAATTATAAAAATATATATAGGCATAATTAAACTTAATAAATATGTTTCTATTCTAAATATTAATCTTAGCCCAAAAACAATTATTAATGACGCCAACATAGCTTTGAATCCTGGATCATAATTAAAATAAATGTCTTTAAATAAATATGTTAATAATCTTCCTATTAGAGAAGTTTCAAACACTAAAGATGTATTAGATACACCATTTGAATATGAATAAATTACATATAATAAAGCGCTAAAAAAGAACCAAAAAAAGAAATTAAATACTAAAAAAGGTGTTTGATGCATCAACATATCGTAAGAAGTAAATCTATGCCTTAATGATTCTAAATACTTATTATTAAGAATTGGTGTTTTGTTTTCAATATACCTTCTTCCAAATATTATATTTTTTATTAAACTTGGAGCCGTTTCAACATATGCTAACAAATGCCCTTTTGACCACCTTAAACGCTGTCTTAAAGCTATCTTTAAATTAATGGGTTGTTCATCAAAAAACTCCGCTTCATCATTATATGTAATACTATATCCCTTTACAACAGCATCTGCAGACAAAGCTCTATCTTCAGTCAATGAAGTGAATTTCCATCCAGCTTTTACTATCTCGCTTGCAAATAGAAAACCAGTTCCTTGAATATTAGTTGCTAATCGCAATACACTTCTTGCTCTATGATCATTTCTAATTGACCTTAACCAATGTAGAGCATAATTAGAAGCTATCCAATTCTCGTCAAAATTTTTAGTATTTCTATATGAAGTAATTATTTTTTCTCCCGAATCAAAAGCATCATTCATTTTTGAAATATAATCTTTTTTCAATAAATTATCGGCATCAAATACAAAATATCCTTCAAAAGATAATCTGCCATAATCTTCTTCAATTTTATTTAATAAAAATTGTAAAGCAAATCCCTTTGTTTTATTTTTATCATCAAATCTTTCATAACAAATAGCACCATTATTTCTTGCTATTTTAGCTGTCTTATCATTACAATTATCAGCAACAACAAAAATAGTGATTTTATCTTTAGGATAATCTTGCTTATTAATGCTTGATAGTAAATTCCCTATTACTTTTTCTTCATTTCTAGCAGCAATCAAAATAGCATATTTATGCAACTTCTTTGCTTTATTAAACTTTCTAGTAAAAAATATTCCAATTATTAAATATATGATTCTATATGATACTAAGGTTGCAATAATTATTCCAGATAAAATATATATTTTTTCACCAATTACATAAATATTATCAATATTAGATAAAACCATTATGTAGCCTCCATTCTGTATATTTATAATACTTTTGTATTTTCGACAATATCTAACCTATTATTATCATTTATGAGAGTCAACATACATTCTTTTTCGTAACCATAATCTTTTTCATATTCCCAATTTAATAATACTTTATATGATTCATACTCTTTACCTTTATATTCGAAAATAGTCTTTTCAATACTCTCAATATTAACTTCCTTAACTAAGGGTAATTCCTTAATATCAGGATTCAAATATTTATATATAGTATCAGAAGCTTTTAAACTAAAATTATCTTTAAATTCCGAATAAATAAACTGAACTCCTCCAATATCATATGATGAAGTTTTATTTATTAGACTATAAAAATCAATAATAAATAGTTTTGAAATACTTTTTGCATAATCTTCATAATTAACATCTTTTTTTTCTAATATGGTTTTTAAATTTATAAACTCAGTTTTAAACAATTCTGTATCACTTTCTAATTGGATATAATTATATTCCTTAATTTCATTTTCTACGACTATCTCTCTATCTTTTGTATTAAAAAAGAAACTGGCAATAACAACAACAATTGTAACTAACATTATAACTAATATAAATATTTTTATTATTTTTTCAGTTATTTTCAATTTATCTATCATTTTATTACCTCACTATTATCATTAGTTTTTTTAATATAATCGCACACAATAAAATCGTTAGAAATATTTAATATTTCTTCTGCTTTTTCTTTGTTAATTTTAATATAATCATCATTAATTACTTCTTTTTCCAATGGCAAATATTCTTCTTTTTGATTATTATAATATAATTTATCTGTTAACCAGTTACCATTTTGAAAAACAACAATATTATCTTTTGTATTAAAAACATCATTACCAAGTGCATATTTATTATCAATATCAAACATATTACCTAGAGTAGGAAGAACATCAACCATACCCATTACTGTTTTAACTTCCTTTTTAAACGAAGTGTTTTTAGTCCATATAATTAATGGAACTTTTCTATTTAGCTCATATGAGTAATAATCAAATTCCTTATAATTTGGATCATTTACATCTAAAATGGAATCTGTTAAAGGATTATAATTATAAAATCTATCATATTCGTTTTTTAATAATCTTGCGTCGTGATCTCCATATATTAATAATACTGTATTTTCCAACAAACCTTCTTCATCTAAATTCGAAATAAATTCCCCTATAGCAGCATCAGCATAATGAGAAGATTTTATATAGTTTCCTAATTTGCTGTTTTCTAAATATGGAACTGTTCTTTTTTCTATTTCGCCATATTCATTTTCGATTTCAACTTCCATAGACAAATCAAATTCACCATATTTTTCTAATTCCATAAATGGAGTGTGATTAGTTAAAGTAATAACATTAGCATAATAATTAGAATTATTTAAACTCATTTCTTTTATAATTGGTATTGATTGCCTAAAGAAAGATTTATCAGACAAGCCCAAACCAATCTTATCATCAAGCTCATAATATGACTCATGATAAAACTTATTATATCCAAGTTTTTCATGCATTACTATTCTATTCCAAAAAGTTCCAATATTTCCATGCATACTGAAAGAATAATAACCTTTATCATTAAGTAGATTTGGTAGTGAAACATAATCTCTATCCCAATAACTAACAAAAATTGTTCCATTTTTTACTGGTAATAGTGATGTTGATAGTGTAAATTCAGTATCGCTACTAGTTCCAGCTCCTACTTGAGGATAAAAATTAGAAAAATATATACCTTCTTTTGATAACTTATTTAAATTTGGAGTTACTTCTACATTATTAAATTCTAAATCTAAAAGAAATTGTTGAATACTTTCAGCATGTATTGCAATTAAATTTTTACCCTTAAATATATTTGTATACTCATTATCTACATTATTATAAGTTCTATTTTCATAATATTCGTCAATTTTTCTTATAGATTGATCACATCCAAACATATTATTAATATTCGGTTCCAAACTTCTTACAATATCATTAGCTTGATATATATATATTCCAAATTTACTGACAATATATTCTTTGCTCCATTGTTCTGATAAACTATTTATATTAACTCTAAATATCAATATATATGTCACCAATATGAAAGTTGATAAAAACGCACAAATATAAAAAGTCTTCTTATTAATTTTATTATTTTTATATGTTTTTCCTTTAATCAATATATAATAAATAAACAATGGCCACAAATATATCAAATCTTTAAATTGAAATACACTATCTTTTATAGCGTCTTTTACATCAGATAATTGAAATATTATACTTATTAAAGATACAGATAAAAATGAAAAATAAAATGTATAATAAATACTATTTATAACAGTAATAATTACAGAAGATATAAGGATAATACTAAAATAAATATTCCTTTTCTTATCTTCCAATAGAAAACCAAAAGAACATAATAATAAAATAAAACAAAAAGAACCCAATAAAGGTTTTATATTTAATAAATTTCCAATTGTAAAAGCTCTTAATAAAAAATCATTAATTAAAGCACTAATTAAAGTCAAAAAAAACAATTTGTTTTCCAAAAAATCTTTTTTACTAATTTTAATCTTACTTAGTATTTTTTTGATTTTCATTTTCTCCTCTTTTTTCTTCATTTAATCTTTTTGAATTATTTACATTTATAATTAGACCAATAATAAATATAAAAGAAATAAAATATAGCCACATAAATAAAATTATTATGTTTGATAAACTACCATATAATATATCATATCGATGAGTAATTGATATATACAATGAATATATCATTGTTACTATTATTAATAATATTGTTGTAAACAAAGAACCCCAACTTACACTTTTACTTTTTATGTTTTCATTAGGAGCTAAAGTATAAATTAATTTAATTATAAAATAAATAATTGAAAATGAAAGAGGGAATTTTATTATTTTATATATTACTTCTATTCCACTTGATGCGTTTTCAAAAGGTTCTAAATTCACTACTAAATTAATTATTGAGTTTCCCCATCCTAAAACAATGAACATGAATATTACTAATATAACCATTAAAAAAGCCATTAAAACAGATTTTATTCTATTTTTTATTTTTGAAACAAGCGAATCTTCAATGATGCCATATAATATATTTGCAATTCTAATTACTGAATACATACCATTTGAAGAGATAGAAATCGCTAATAAAGTAAAAATCACTCCATCAAAGTATATACCTTCTCTACTAAGAAATCTATTTAATATTTCACCTGTTTCACCAGGAAAGGTATTTATAATAAAATCTCTCAATACATCTATAGATATGGATAAGTTATATGCTATTAAAGCAATTAGTGATAGCATAGGAATAAAAGATAAAACAAAAGAAAAAGACAAATGACCAGGTAACATTGATACTACAGGTCTTTTTAATGTATCCCCTATTTCTTTTATATAAAGTTTTATCTTTTTCATATATTCCTCTATACATCAAGTGATCTAGTTTCTTTATTTGTTAACATATCTAATGTAGCTTCATTTATTGCGTCTTCAATTTCCTTAATATCATCATTAATAGTACTATATCCCAATGTAGCACCATGTTCATAAGGAAGATCTTTAAATAATTTTTGTAACTTTCTAACATAATCCAAAACATATGCCTTATCATAACCAACCAGATATACTAAAAATTCATTTCCATCCGTTCTAATTATTTCGGATTTTTCTATTTGATTATTAATCAATATATTAGCAGCAGCTTTTATTAGCCTATCTCCTTCTTTATATCCAAAATTATTATTTACATCTTTTAATCTATTTAAGTCAATTATAATTATTGTTTTTGGTAATACTTTTGATTCATCCCATTTTTCTACATTTTCAATTAAATAATTTCTATTCTTTAAAGAAGTTAATGCATCAATATATTTGGTATTTCCATATTTGTTAATTTTTACATTAGTTTTCTTTCTTAAAAGTAACATAAGAGAAAGAATAACCACTATTCCAAGTAAAATATATTGAGTATCACTAATATCTGATAGAAAATTTGACTTTAATAATTTGGTCATGCCTTGATTTATTAAGGCTTTATGATTAGAATTCATCAAATAAAATTGAAATATTTTTGAAAAAGTATCATTAATTTCATCTTTATTAACTCCATAATTATATTTAATATCAGAAACTCCCTCATATATAATATAATAATCTTTTAATTTAGTACTTTTATAAAAATTATATACATTTAAATCCAACATAACTAAAGGATCTTTGTTTTTTAATAAGTTGTTTATTCTTGTATAAGTCTTTACTTCTGCTCCACTATTTTTGTTCATATAGTTTGCTAATGCAGTATCCTTTAAAGTATATATTGTTTTTCCTCTTAAAGAAGGAAAAGAATCAATAGTAACATTGTTATCAATATGAGATAGAATTACATAATTACTAGTATATATTGGCATTAAATATTGTACATTTTTAATGTCGTCATAACTATAATAATTAAAATAAAAATCAACGTTCTTTTTATTAAATGCATCTTGCAAATCATCAATATTATTATATTTTTTATAATTGATTTTAGCTCCAGAAAATTGTTCAAATCCTTCTAAAAACTCTTTATTTATTCCTTGATGATTACCGGCTTTTTCTATATCGTATGGCAAATTATCTATATATCCATAAATATAGACTCTACTTTTAAAATCAGAAATCTTTTTTTCATCTATTTTGCTTAATTCAAAATAATATTTGTTCAATTCCTCTATGTATAATTTATCATAATTAATAATTAGCCACTCATTAAGTTTCTTAGAAAATATTGAATTTAACTCCTTATTACCATTTAAATCAAAGACATAAGAATTATTTAAAGCGCTTAAATTATATACCACAAAATAATTACTACTTATAATTTTTCCTAAGTATTGTGTTCTTGGTATTGCTATATAATCTAATTCTCCACTATCAAATTTTGAAAATAAAGAAACAATATCTTCATTAGACACAAATGTTAATGCTGAGTCAGTCTCTAAATACTTTGATACCTCATCAAGATTTTCTTTTAATACTCCGATTTTTCTATCACTTAATAAGTTTAAATTACTTATTTTTTCTTCAATTTTACCTAGCAAAACAAAATTATCTTTAAACAGTAAAATGTGATTATCTTTTATATTTTCAGTTTCTGATAATACCTTAAAAGACAAATCATAAGATGTACTATTTTCATTTGATAATTTATTTAAATCCAATCCAGTAGTTTGTTCAAAATAGTCTAGAAAAGTTAATATAATTCCTTCTCCTTCATTAGCAAAAATAGGAATATCATTAACTATACTTATATCTATAACCTTATTTTTGTTTCCTTCAATCCATCTCTTTTCACTTAAAGATAAATCATAATTTTCCTCTTTTTTTCCAAAGAAAAAAGATATTAATAAAACAAAGATTATAAACAATAAAGAAATTCCAATTAATATAATTTTCTTTTTATTGTTCTTCTTCAGCTTCATCTATTACCTCACTATATTCACTCCATACTATTACATCTGAAGTTGCGTTCTTATATCCAATCATGGTATATTTTAAAACCTCATTCTTAACAAAAAATTGAATATCATAAAATGATCTTTCTTCTTCTTTAAATTCTTCTAGACTTTTTAGAAAGTTTTCTTTAGCTAATTCTATAGTTAAAGATTCATTAACATCTATAATTAAATTAATTATCTTTCCTTTTATATCTATACTTACAGACTTAATATTTGTGTCTTTTTGGTAAATATTTGATATTTCACTTTTTCTATTAGAATCTATTGCAACACCCTCTATACCATCTAATCTACTACCATATGCTGATTTATAATCATCAGGATAAAGAAAATTCTTTAATAACACTATAGAAACTACACCCATTATTAAAAAAACACCGATATATATAAATACTTTATATTTCTTATAAAAAGCTTTCACTAATAATCACCTCAAACTATTATAATTATACTACAAACACCACTTATGTTCAAATTATTTTGTCAACATTCCATTTATTATATCTAAAGAAATAATAGGATCTGCATTACCATTAGTCTCTTTCATAACTTGACCCATTATATATTTTTCTAACTTAATTTTGTTGTCTAAATTAGAGTTAATAAAAGAAGTATTATTATCTATAATATTTTTTATTAATGATGTTAATGCATCTTTATCAGTTAATTTTATTAATCCCTCTTCCTTAATTATTAAATCTATATCTTTACCAGTTTCTAATATTTTTTGTATTATTAATTTTGACATTTTAGAAGATATTTCATTATTTTTTATCTTATTTGTTAAAGCATTTAAAATAGTAGGATTAATATTTGTTTTATTTATTGATATGCCAGTTTTATTTAAATAAGACAATATATCACCAGTTAACAAATTTGATGAAATAATTGGATCAGCTCCCAATATAATTGCATCGTTTAGAAATGAATTTAATTCTATATTATTAATTAAGGCATTAATTCCAATATCATTTATGCCATAACATTTATATTTTTCTCTTAATTCTTGAGGCAATATTGGCAATTCAATAGAATCAATCCAAGCATTATCAATATGCACTCTAGGAATATCGGGTTCAGGAAAATATCTATAATCGTTTTTAGTTTCTTTTGTTCTCATTAATACTGTTGTATTCTTTTTTTCATCATATTTCCTAGTTTGTTCAACAATGATTTCATTATTATCCAACAAAGTTGATTGCCTTTCTATTTCAGAAATGATTGCCAATTTAATACTATTTATTGAACCAACATTCTTAATTTCTACTTTGTGTCCCAATTTATCGTTTTCTTCTTTTCTAATAGATACATTGACATCACATCTCATACTTCCTTCTTCAATTTTAACATCACTTATTCCTGAATATGATAGTATTTCTCTCAATCTTTCCACATATAAAACAGCTTCAGTTTCACTATTAATATTTGGTTTAGATACTATTTCAATTAAAGGAATCCCAGATCTATTAAAATCTAATAAAGTTAATCCTTTTTCATGAAAGCTTTTTGCTGTATCCTCTTCCAAATGAATTTCTTCAATATATATTTTTTTCTTCATTTGGTTAATTTCTATTTCAACATAACCATCATAACCAATAGGATAATCTTGTTGAGTAATTTGATAATTCTTTGAATTATCTGGATAAAAATAATTTTTTCTATCGAAATATCCGTCAACATTTATTTTGCAGTTAAGAGCTTTTGCACATTTTATTCCAAAATCAATTATTTCTTTATTCAAAGTAGGTAAAGATCCAGGATATCCCATATCTATTTCGTTAGCTTCACTATTTGCTTTTAATCCATAAGTGTTTTTTGAATTAGAGAAAGCTTTATTATTTGTTTTTAATTCACAATGAACTTCTAATCCTATTGTAGGTATATATGCCATATTATTCACCCCTCTTATAATTACTTTCTAAGAAAGCCGCAAATTTGTATATTGTTTTTTCATCAAACATGTTTCCTATAATTTGTAATCCAATAGGTTTGTCATTTCCAACAGGTAAGCTCATAGCGGGCAATCCAGCCATATTAACAGGTATAGTTAAAATATCATCCATAAAACCCTCATTAGAACTTTTTTTTGAACCCAAATCATATGGAAAACCGGTTGTAGTCGGTCCTATAATCAAATCATAATTATTAAACAACTGATAAAAATTATCACTAAATTTTTTTCTAATAGATAAAGCTTTTTTAAAGTAAATATCAACATTTTTTCCACTTAATACATATGAACCAATCATAATTCTTCTTTTTACTTCATCTCCAAAACCTTCACTTCTTGAATACTTATAAAAGTCATCAATATTTGTTATTTTTTTATCAGTTCTATATCCAAATCTAATACCATCAAATCTCGCTAAATTGGAAGAAGCTTCTGCAAGAGCAATAATTTGATATAAAGGTATAGCATAATCAATATAATTAATATCAACATATTCTACTAATACATTATTATTTTTTAAAAAACTTATTATGTTATTTATTTTATTTCTTATTTCAATGTCAACTTTTTCGCTCATATAAAAATTTGGAACACATACTTTCATTCCTCGTATATCTTTTCCTATTTCGCTTGTAAAATCTTCATTTGTTTCAGAACTAGTTAAGTCTTTATTATCTATTCCTGATATAGCATTTAACAATATAGCATTATCTATAACATTATTAGTTATAGGTCCAATTTGATCCAACGAAGATGAAAAAGCAACCAATCCATATCTTGATACTCTACCATAAGTTGGTTTAAGTCCCACTACATTATTATAAGCAGATGGTTGTCTAATAGAACCACCCGTATCAGATCCTAATGAGATTGGAACCATTTTTTTAGATACAGATACTGCACTTCCTCCAGAGGAACCACCAGGTACCTTAGTTTTATCTAATGCATTAAGAACCGGTCCAAAATAACTGGTTTCATTAGATGACCCCATTGCAAACTCATCCATATTTGTTTTTCCAATAATAATAGCGTTTTTTTCATTTAATTTTTTTACAACAGTAGAATCATAAATGGGCACAAAGTCATTTAACATCTTTGAAGCACATGTTGTCTTTAACCCCTTTGTTATTATGTTATCTTTTAACGCTATTGGAATTCCAAATAATAGACTGTCTACTTCTTTGTTTTCTAATTCTAACGCTTTTTTTATTGCTTCTTCTTTATTTAACGTTATAAATGCATTATATTCTTTATTGTTTTCTATTTTTTCAAAAGCTTCATTAACCAAATCAATTGGCTTAATTTCTTTATTTATTAATTTTTGATTAATAGTCTTTAAAGGCAAATCAAGGTAATTACTCATTTTCTACCTCCACTTTAACAAAATCACCAGCTTTAGTTTTTACGTTTAGTAAAACATTAACTTTATCTTCCACTTCTTTATTAGAAAAAACATTAACATTTCTAGAAGGAGATATCATTATTTCTTCATTTATATTTAAAGATTCTATTGTTTCAATATTATTTAATATTTCATCTAAATCTTTTCTATATTTTTCAACATCTAAATCATTCATATGAAGTTTTGCTAAGTCAGCAACGTGCATTATTTGTTCATTAGATAATTTATACATATTAACACCATCCTCTTAACAATTATAGCATAAAAAAACTACCTTAAAGGTAGTTTTTGTTAATTATTAATTAACTGCGTCTTTTAATTTGCTTCCAACTTTAAATGATACAGCATTTCTTGCAGGGATCTTAACAGTAGCACCAGTTTGTGGGTTACGAGCTGTTCTAGCTGCTCTTTTTTTGTTATTAAATGTTCCAAATCCAACCAAAGCAACTCTATTATGTTTCTTTAAACCTTTTGTAACTCCTTCCATAAATGCTTCTAATGCACGTCCTGCATCAGCTTTTGTTAATCCTGCTTTTTCTGCCATAAATTCTACTAATTCAGCCCTATTCATAAATATTACCTCCCATAATTTTTATTTATAAGCATAGGCTATGCTTATATCTATATAAATACCATTTTTATTAGAAAAAATCAATAGTTTTTTGAAAAATATAGGGTTTATATCAATATTTGTATGCAATTATTGATTTTTATCGATAAAATATAGAATCAAAAACTTATAGAATAATTACCAAATCAAATAACACCTTCTTTTGATGGTGATAGTTTAAATTCGAATTTAATAAATGAAACAGTTAAAATATTAAAAAAAGAGTAAGTAGTTACTCTTTTAACATGCTATTTAATATATTTTTATATTTTTCAACTCCAGATTGAGTAAACACTTCTTCATTGTCTTCTAATAACCCGCTCATAGTTACTGATACCATAAAGAATTGCATTAAATAACCCATATTAGATTCATTTAACTCGTCTAATTCAAATATATTGGAAAATATATTATCTTCAAAGTGAGCTCTAGAAACAGCTTTATATGCAATATCATTAATTTCAGAAAGATTCTTTTTGTATCTTTCTATATATATATTATTTCTATTGTTTTTTATTACAAATAAAGTTTCAAATATGGTTTTAGGTCCTTCTTGAATGTACTGACCCATAGAATGAAGATCTCTAGTATTAATAATACTTATAGGCAATAATCCTTTATTGTTTTTTCCAAGCGATTCAGCATATAATTGTTTTAACCATTCTAAAAAATAATAAAGTTTTGGTTCATACGAAGTATAAGCTTCAATTAATTTTCCACTATCTATCATAATATCTCTAACTACTGAATATCTAGCTTGATTATTAATATCTTGCATAGCTTCCTTAGCCCCATTAATAACATTCTCAATATTAATTCCAGCCACACAAACCGGCAACAAACCAGATTCGGTAAATACAGAGAATCTTCCTCCTATATTTTTAAATGTATCTATAACTTCATATTGGTTTTCTTTAGCTTCTTTATATAAAGTATTATTTATAGATACTTCAGTAGTAATAATTATTCTTTTTTTCAATTCATCATCATTATATTTTTCTTTCATTTTAGATATTAATATATCATACGTAGTAAGTATTTCTAAAGTGTTTCCAGATTTAGAAATAACATTAATAATTACCTCTTTTTCATCCATTATATCTAATACATCATTTATGTAATCTATAGATAGAGAAGTTCCAACAAACATAACTTCCGGTTTTCGTGTTTCGTTTTTATAGTAATGGCTCAAAGCATCTATCAAAGCTTGTGACCCCATATAAGATCCACCAATACCAACAACCAAAAATAAATCACAATTCTCTTTAATATAAAGAGCTTTTTCTTTAATTTTAAATATTTTTTCCTCAGAACATAATTTTTCAATATCATACCAACCCATCTTATCCTGATGTTTGCTAAAAAAATCTTTTACTCCTTTGAGTTTTTTTCCATTTTTTTCATAGTTTTCAATCTTGTTGTAAGTTACGAAATCAAATTTTATCATTTCTCCCTCCCAACTAGTATTTCTATTTTATGTTCTTTCTTATCATCGATTAATTCTAAATTCTTAACCTTTAAACCATCTAATGATATAGTCTTTTTTGCTTTATCTTTAATTATTATATTTATTTTATAAAGTGTTGATTCATATTTATATTCGATAGAAAAATTATTCCAATTTGAAGGAACTTTTGGTTCGAAATCTAATAAGTTCCCTTCTTTTTTCATACCAAGAATATCTTCTAAAGCAATTTTATAAGCCCAACCTGCAGAACCAGTATACCAAGTCCATCCGCCTCTACCTTTATGACTTGTATTAGAATAAATATCAGCCGCAATAACATATGGTTCAACTTTATACTTATCAACTTCTCTATTCAAAGGATTAATCATTGAATAATATTGATATGCTCTATCTTTTTCTCCATACTTGATTAATGATTTTATATACCATAATGCAGCATGTGTATATTGACCACCATTTTCTCTAATACCTTTTAAATAATAACTAATATATCCAGGGTTCTTTTCTCCACAAGTAAAAGGTGGAGTTAATAATTTGATAATTCCGTTTTTTTGATCTACTAATCTAGCTTCAACTTCATCAATGACTTGCTTTTGTTTTGATACATCGGCAACATTTGTTAATATACTCCATGATTGAACTAATAAATCTATTTCTCCTTCATGATTATTTTTAGATCCTATAGCATATCCTTCATCATTAAATGCCCTTAAATACCAATTTCCATCCCAACAATTTGTATTAATAGAATTCAACAATTTTTCATTATCCTTTTTTAATTTTGCAATATTTTTTAAAGGTTCTTTCATATATTTCATTACTGATTCAAATCTATTAGTAAGATCATATAAGAACATTCCTACCCAAACACTTTCGCCTTTTCCTTTATGGCCTACTCTATTCATTCCATCGTTCCAATCGCCAACACCAATTAATGGTATTCCATGTTTTCCCATTAATGAGAACGACCTATCTATTGATAGTTTCAAATGATTATATAGAGACGCCGTTCTTTCTAATTTATAATAACTTATTCCTTTTTCGCCTTCATTTGGATCTAACTCTGGGCCTTTAATAAATGGAACTTCTTCATCTAATATTGAATAATCTCCAGTAATTTTTATGTATTCTAAAGTAACAAAAACTAACCACAAATAATCATCAGAAAATCTAGTTCTAGCACCCATATTTAAATCTTCATGCCACCAGTGAAGGACATCTCCTGTTTCAAATTGATGCGAAGCACAATTTAATAAAATATATTTAGAATATTTAGAATCACTATATAGAATAGCCATAGAATCTTGAAGTTGATCTCTAAATCCATATGCCCCACCAACTTGATATAAACCAGATCTTGCATATAATCTAGACACATATACTTGATACAAATACCATCCATTTATAGCATAATCAAAGTTTTTATCTTGTGTACTTACTTTAATATACGATAGCTTTTCTTTCCAAAATTCCACTACTTTTTCATATTCAAAATCAATATTCTCTAATTTAGAATATTTAGAAATCAATTTAGCATTATCTATACTTGATCCAATTATAAATGATACTTTTTTTGTTTCTCCTTTTTTAATATTTAAACCAATAGAAATCGATTTAAAATCATTATAAATATCATAATCTACTATCTTTTCAGTAGATGTTACAAATACTTCTTTATCTTTAAACACTTGACTAGAATATCTATTATATAATATCAAAGAATTTAAATTATTGTTTGCTTCTGCTACAATGTAAGAATAATTATACTCTTTAGATGTTCCAAGTACTGGAGAGATCATTAAACTAATAGGTAACGATTTGTTATCTTTTACTTTATTAGTAATTTCTAATTCATATATTTTTACATTGTCTATTCCTACAAATACTTTTGTATTTATTTCATAATTATCATTTTTTGTAACAAACTTAGTATACCCAAAACCATGAATACATTCATCGATATTAATGCTTTTATTATCAATAATAATATCTTCACTTCTAGGATCATTAACACTATCATTACTCCATGATGTTATTTTATATTCCCTGCTATTTCCACAATAAGTGAAGCCCCCCATATTGTTTGTAATAACTGTTCCAAACTCTCCATTGGATAATACATTAGACCAAGGTGTAGGAGTATAAATTGTATTAATTTTATATTCCTTTCCTTCGTTTATCATTTCTCCAATTACTTCGACTTTTTTCTTGCTTGAATTCATTCTTTGATATTTATGAGGTTCATATTTTACCAATTCTTTTTCTATTTTATTAAATATATTATCAGATGCTTTCAATAGTGAAGTTTCAAAATATAATTTAGAAACTAATTTAAAAAGTTTCTCATCTTCATAACTAAATTTATCAATAACAAATACACTTCCAAATTCTTCTTCAAAATTATTTTGTGAATTTATTTTATAAATAATATCATATACATATTTATTTATTGTTTCTTTTTTTGTTGCATTTTGTTCTTTATTTAATATAACAATGTCAATATAAATAGATCTCTTTTTATAATACTCATAAGCTTTTAGTATTTGTTTAGCAACTCCAATTCCTTCAAAATCATCTACCATTACAGTTATTATTGGCCAATTATCTGAAATTACAAATTTCCATATTTCATTCTTAGACAGGGTGTTTTCTAATAGTAACTTTTCATTTTCAAAATTATATGGCATATAATTATAAAGTTTTTTCAACATATGATTATATAAAAATATTTGATTAGAATTTAAATTTGAATGACCATCTAATATAGCTCCAAATAATTCTGATTCTCTATAAGTAGCTTTCATAGTTTCTGCATTATCATATATGTCCAAAATATCTAATACTTGCTCTTTAGATTTTCCAAAACAAGTAATTAAATATATTGTTTTTTGTTTATTAGCTTTTAAAGTGATTTTTTTCCTTAAACTCATTATTGGGTCTATTAATGCGTTTTTATCATTAGATAACTTTTTATTAGTTACAATTACTTCGGCATCGTTTAAACTTCTATTTCTTCCTAAAAAATTTGCTCTAGATGTTTCATAATCCGTTTTAGTTTCATCATCTATAAGTAGCATCCTATGAGCTACATAGTATTCATTTAAATCTTTAGTTCTTGAGTGTCTCTTAAATATTAATGAAGAAGTATCTTCATCAAAGGTAGATGAAATAGATAACCCATTAAACGCTCTATGTGCAATATCTTCTTCAGCTCGAGCCATTATAAGTTCTCCATAAGAAGTCAACTCCAAATCAACATCTTCAATATTGTAATTATTGATTGTAACTTTTCTTATTTCAACACTATCTTCTTTTGATATTATTATTTCCGTTTTAGTTATTATTAAATTGTCTTCTCTAATATATTTAATTATTCCAGGTTCAAAAGTAACATTATACTTGTCAGGGGCTTTCATAAATGGTTCGTAAGTATTTGTCCAAGTTATATTATTAGATAAATTCTTAATGTATAAGAATAACCCATATGGTTCCTCAGGCACATTTCTATACCTATTAATTTGAAGATTTTTATATTTTGTAAAACCTATTCCTCTATCATTTATAAGGGTAGTGTATAATCCATTAGATATTATTCCGTATTCTGGTATATCTTTAATTCCCTCTTGAAATCTTATCAGCACATCTTTACTATTTTTTGTATACTCATATTTTCTATATTTTTCTATTTTTAAATCAATATATGGTTTTAATTGAGTTTTTTCTTTTAGTAAAATTTCCATAGATTTAATTCTTCTATCTTCATTAAAATATTTTTGAATAACATTTTCTCTTAATAAATTTGTAATACTACATATAATCATGCCTTGATGATGTGCATAATAAGTTTTAACAACTTCTTCTTCTTCGGCATCATAAGCTTCATAAAATCCATATTCGCCTTCCATATCGTATTTTTTAAGTTTATTTAAATTATTATATACTGATAGCGGAAATTTTGAAGCCGCTAAAATAGAGCCATATGGAGAAATAACAATTCTAGGCTTTTTAGTATCTGCAAACTTTAAATATGGCACTCCAAATGCTTTATATTTATAATTTTGAGAATCATCTAAATCATTATAAGCAGATTCTGTTATTCCCCATGGCAATTTATAATTTACTTCTTTAATAAAATCTTTTTGAACATAGTGCCCAAATGAATAGGTTTCATCTAATAAAGTATAAGGAAAAGATTCCATAAATATTAGAGGCATAAAATATTCAAAAGATGTGCCATTCCATGATATAAGCCCTTTTCTAAATTTATGTTTTGTTAAACTTTTATCTAACAAAAACCAATGTCTATAAGGAACTTGTTTCATACTAATTGCTATATAACTGACTAATCTACTTTCTGATAAAAACTTATCATAATTATAATTTGATAATACATCATTTCCTACATCAAATCCTATTGAAAAAACATCAGACTCTTTATCGTATAAATATTCAAATTTTGTGTCATTAATAATTTTTTCAATTCTGTTTGCTAAAACATCATATTCTTTCTTTGATTTCAAAAATTCTTTAACAACAAACAAACATCCAACAAAATTTCCACTATCAACTGTCGATACAAAATATGGTGTCATTTTTTTTGAATCTAAAATATTATACCAATTATATAAGTGACCATGCCATTTCTCTAACCCTTCTATACTATTAATAATATTTGAGATTTTATCTATAGCTTCTTCTAATTTAATGAATTTTAATTCATATGCACATATAATTGCTAATAAAGAAAATCCAATATTAGTCGATGACGTTCTATAATCAAGTTTATTTCTTCTATTTAATTGATAATTATCAGGTATTAAATAATTATATTTCTTTACTAAATAGTGTTCAAAATATTTCCATGTTTTAAATGCAATTTTTTCATATTCATCCAATATAGTTTCCGATAAATGATCCTTTTTTCTTTTAAAATCTTTGCTTAATAAATACATTAATATAGGCGCAAATAACCAAGCAAATGATATGGGTAGTATTAAATAATAATATTCTGGTTTAAATATTAGAGATAAAGATACAAACGCCAATGTTATTATTGTTGAATAATTAAAATTAGTTATATATGTTTTTATATCACCTTTAGATCTTTTTTCCACTTCGTCCGCAGTAACCCAATCTAATCTATGTTTTTTGCTTATAAATAATCTGTTAATAGTTCTTACTATAGCATCAGTATATAAATGAGTTTCAAAAGGTAAAACTGAAATAGCTACTGAAGATTTTATTAAAATAGATAAAAAGCCTCTAATTAAATTTAAATAATATTTTAAAAATATAGTGTATTTTCTTTTTCTAAATAAAGAGATTATATAAAATATTATTGGAATAGAAATAGTTAATAATGCAAAGCAAAGATATATATTTGGATTTCCTTTTCCAATTGTAAAACCATATAATAAAAATAGCATAAAAAACAAATGACTTATACTTCTTCTTAAATTGTCAAATATTTTCCATTTTGAAATTAAATTTAATGGATTATCCACAAGTTCATTATCTTTATTTCTAATTTTGTTTTTTAACCAAAATAATATTTGCCAATCTCCTCTAGTCCATCTATGATGCCTTGCTGTATCATTTAAATATTTAGAAGGGAAACCATCAAATACCTCTATATTAGAGGCAAAACCAGATCTTAAATAACTTCCTTCTAGTAAATCATGACTTAATATTAAATTGTCAGGAAAAGTGTTCTTTAATAATTTTTGAAAGATCTCCAAATCATATATTCCTTTTCCAACAAAACTACCTTCGTCAAATACATCTTGATATAAATCAAATGTTGTTCTTGAATAAACGTCTAATCCACCTAAACCACCATATAGTTGAGAATATTCTGATTTATCGGTTACTTCAATTTCAATATTTACTTTCGGTTGAATCATCGCATGACCTAAAATAACCCTAGTTCCTTCTTTATTCAAAATTGGTTTGTTCATAGGATGTATCATTACTCCAACTAGTTTCAAAGCCGTAGAAAGAACCAATTTTGTATCAGCGTCTAAAGTAATTATATATTTAATTTTCTTATTAAATTTATTAAAAGTATTAATCTTATATTTTGCATTTATTTCTTCTTCGCTAAGACGCCCTAATAATAAATCATTAAATTCTATTAAAGCTCCTCTTTTTCTTTCCCTTCCCAAATAGCACTCTTGATCATCACTATAAAATCTGTTTCTATATGCAAAATAAAATATTTCATCACCATATTTTTCATTTAATTTTTTAACAATTTTTGTTCCAGCTTCTATAACTTCTTCATCATATGGAGTGTCTTCAGTTTTAGATGCTGCTGCATCACCAAGCAAAGTAAAATATATATTCTCACTCTTATTTGAAAGATAAAACAATTCTAAGTTTTCAAACATACTTTCTACTCTTTTTTTATCTTTAACAATAGTGGGTATAACAACCATTGTGCTATGCTCTTTTTTAATATTGTCTTCAACTTTTAATGAAAACAAAGCTTTTGCGTCTATAAATCTAAGTAATATTTGAGTAATTATATCTACAGATAAACCAATCATAGGAATTAAAATTAAGATAAATGCCCAAATATCTGTAAATAAATATACTATCAAGGCCATGAAAACCGCAAATATAGCGACAGATGCTATGTATAAATAAGCCTTTATATTATTACATTTATCAGAAAACAAATAAAAACCAACATGTTTATTTTCCTTGTTTGCAGAATTTAAAAGCTTTATTACATAATCATATTCGTTACTACGTTTTGATTTTTTTTCTATCTCTTTTCTATATCTGTACTTACTATCATCAGTCATTTTACTATAAAAGCCTGCTTTTTCTTCCAAAAGAAGTTTTTCTGAAAAACTAATATTTGAATAAAAGTCATATCCCTCAACATCTATAGGATTTTTTGAAGATTTTTTTATAGAAGAAAATATACTCATAATTAATATATTTTCATTAATTAGTGCCTCTTGTTGCTCAGTTATTATCTTATTTAATTCAACGCCTTTTTCCTTAAATATTTCTTCCATTTTTATTTGAACTTTTTCAGCAGACACTCCAAGTTCTCCAAGTTTATAATTTAATTCTTCTATATAATATGGTTTATTTAGTATAGTTTCATCTATCTTAATTACATCATCAACATTAAAATTTTCTTCAGCTTTTCTTTTATTTATATTTTCAAATAAAGCTTCTATTTCTTTTTTTTGAATTAATTTCGAATCTAAAACAGCACATAAATCTCCCAATCTATCTATTAATATTAATCCAATCAAATTATATATATATTCAATTTCTTTATATGAAAAAAAATGATTGGTTTCTTCTTGATATTTATTTAAAACACTAAATAAATATTTATAATTTAATTGAAAATTTTTGTCTCTTAAAATTGAATAAACTAATTCATATGTTTTATCTTTATGTTTGATATTTTTGTAATTGTCTGTACTTAAATAATATAGTAAGCCTTTTTTTTGTGAATCAATAATATAATAATTATCTATAAGCCACTCTGTAGTACTACCAACACTTCTATTGTCTTTAGTTAATTTTATTGCTTTCTTATAATAATTGAAAATTATTTTATTTTTATTAACAAATTTTCTTTTTAAATGCATTAAAAAAATCCTCCTATTATTCAACAAACATTATATCATACTTATAGAAATTAGTCATTATTCAAAAAAAATGGTATAATGCTTATAGTAGGTGATAATATGAGCGAACATATTTTTAGAGCATATGATATTAGAGGAATATACGGAAGCGAAATTGATCTAGATTTAGCATATAAAATAGGAAGAGCATTTGGTACAAAATTAATACTAGAACAAAAGTATATTACTATTGTGGGATATGATAATAGATCTTCTTCTATTGATATATATGAAAATTTATCCAAAGGTATAATAGATAGTGGTGTAGATGTAATTAATATTGGTTTAGTTACAACACCAATGTATTATTTTGCGCTTCATATGTTTAAAGCGACTTCAGGAGTAATGATAACAGCGAGTCATAACCCAAAAGAATATAATGGTTTTAAAATATCTTTTAATGGTAAATACAATGCTTATGGGGAGCAAATTCAAGAATTTAAAGAAATGGTAAAAAAAGGTGAGTTTAAAAATGGAAAAGGAACCATAATAACTCAAGATATTAAAGAAAGATATATATCCTTTACTTTGGCATCTATTAGGTTAGGAAATAGAAAATTAAAGGTTGTAATAGATAGCGGAAATGGTACTTCATCAATTATAGTAAAAGATATATTTAATTTAATGGATTTAGAATATATACCTTTATTTACTGATTCTGATCCTAATTTTCCAAATCATCATCCCGATCCAAGCGTTAGAGAAAACACAAAAGATTTATCAGAAATGGTTATTAAAGAAAAAGCAGATGTTGGTTTTGCATATGATGGTGATGCTGATAGAATTGGAGTGGTCGATGAAAAAGGCGAATTAATTCCAATAGATAAATATATGATTATTATATTAAGAAATATTATAAATAAATTAGATGATAAAAGAATATTATATGATGTAAAATGTTCAAAAGCTTTAGAAGATGAAATAGACAAATTAGGGGGGATCAAGTTATGTTCAAGAACTGGCAATTCTTATTTAAGAGCAAAAATTGAAACTGAAAACATAGAATTTGGTGGAGAATTATCAGGTCATGTGTTTTTTAATGATAGATTTCCTGGATATGATGATGGAATTTATGCATCATTAAGGTTAATAGAAATATTAAGCAATACAAATAAAACAGTTAGTGAATTATTAGACGGAATAGAAATATATCATTCTACTGATGAATTAAAAATGGAAATAGATGAAAATAAAAAACAATTTTTAATCAGATATTTAATCGAATATTGTAAAGAAAGAAAATATAAATATCTTGATATAGATGGTTGTAAAGTAATATTTGATGATGGTTTTGCGTTAGTTAGACCTTCAAATACTGGTCCAAATATTACATTAAGATTTGAGGCAAAAACAGAAATTAGATTAAATGAAATACAAAAAGAATTTGAAAACAAAATAAAAGAGATATTAAATTAATATCTCTTTTATTTATCTCCTCTATTTTTAAATACTAGTATTATTGGAGTTCCAATTAAATCAAATGATTCTCTAATTTTATTTTCTAAATATCGTTCATAAGAAAAGTGAATAAGAGTTTTATCATTTACTTGGAATAAATACTTAGGGGGTTTAATTCCAATTTGATTAACATAATATATCTTTAATCGTTTGCTTTTATATGAAGGTGGTTGGTTTAATGAAACAGCATCATGTATTATATTATTTAATAAACTAGTTTGAATTTCTTTATTCCAATTATCATAAGCTCTTAAAACTTCTGGCATTAAAGTATGAAGTCTTTTTTTTGTTAAAGCTGATAAAAACACAATTTGAGAATAAGGCATAAATGCAAAATTATTTCTAATATCTTTTTCAAACTCTTTCATGGTTTTATCTGATTTGTCCCACTTATTAACTACTATAACAATTGCTTTTCCACTTTCTAACGCATAGCCCGCTATATGTTTATCTTGTTCAATTATTCCTTCTTCTACATTTAATACCAATAAACATACATCACTTCTATCAATAGCCTTTAATGACCTTAATGCACTATATCTTTCAATATTCTCATATACTTTTCCGCTTTTTCTAATACCTGCAGTATCAATAGCAACAAACTCTTTTCCATCATATTTAAACTTAGTGTCAACGGAATCTCTAGTAGTATTTGGAGTATTAGAAACAATTAATCTGTCTTCATTTAAAATAGCATTTATTAAACTTGATTTACCCACATTCGGTCTTCCAATTACACAGAATTTTAATATAGAAGAATCATATTCAACATCTTTAATGTTATCAAAATTTGATACTATTAATTCCAATAAACCATTAGTATTATCGCCGTGTTCAGAACTAATAGAAATATAATCATCATATCCATATTTGTAAAAATCATATAAATTTTCTTTAGTTAATTTATTATCTATTTTATTAATTGCAACTATTATTTTTTTATTTGACTTTCTTAATATATCATTAATAACATCATCTTCAATTGTCAAACCAGTTTTCCCATCAACAATAAATACGATTACATCAGCTTCATCAATTGCAAGTTCTGCTTGTATTTTTATGTCTTTATTAAATTCACCATTTTCTAGTGTAATTCCTCCGGTATCAATAAGATGAAATTTATGATCTCTAAACTGACACATACTGTATATTCTATCTCTTGTTACTCCTGGAGCATCATCTACTATAGAAATTCTTTTTCCTGCAAAACGATTAAACAATGTAGATTTACCTACATTTGGTTTTCCTATTAATGCTACAGTTGGAATTTTCATAATATCACCCCAAAACTTAATAAATTATAGCACGATTACAAAAAAAAACATAGACTAATTAATCATCTATGAAATCTAAATATTTCCCTATTATATCATGTGCTTCTTTTCTACCCTCTTTAGAAACACTTGAAAATAATAACAAAGAATCTCCAACTACTAAATCTATGGCATTCTTAATTTGCTTAATATTCTTATCTCTTAAATTTTTCGAAACTTTATCAACTTTAGTAGCAACCAACACAACTTTCAAATTATAGTATTTTAAGAAATTATACATTATAAGATCATCTTTAGAAGGTTTATGTCTAAAATCTATTAACATAAAAACTTCTTTTAAGTTCTCTCTATTTTCAATATACTCTTCGATCATCTTTCCAAATTTCAATTGTTTTTTTTGAGTAGTAGTTGCATATCCATAACCAGGTACATCAACCAAATAGAAATCATTATTGACTAAATAAAAATTTAATGTTTGAGTTCTTCCGGGTTTGTTTGAAGTTCTAGCCAAACTCTTTCTATTCATTAAAGTATTAATAAAACTACTTTTTCCTACATTAGATTTTCCTACCACTAAAAATTCGGGTAATTTTGCAGGAGGATATTGACTTTGTCTAACTGCACTTATTACTATATCTGCACTTATTATTTTCATAAATTCTCCTTATATTTTTTTGCAACTTCATCAAGTTCTTTTACTATTTCGTCAACTTGATCAAAGTTTTTTATTCTAATACCGCTTGCAAATTTATGACCTCCGCCATTATATTTGCTTGCAATATCATTAATTACCGGACCTCTGGATCTAATTGAAACCCTTATTAAATTTTGTTTAATATCTTCTGAAAAAGTAACCCACACTAGTAACTCACTTACAAATGAAAAATTACTTACCATATTTCCAGCACTAGCAGCATCAACTTTATACTCTTTGATTATATCATCAGTTATACATATGTATCCAACATTATTATCAGTAATAATCATATTTTGAGATATATATCCTTGTAATTTAAGTTCATTCATATCTCTCATATATACTTTCTCATAAATAATGTTTTTGTCAATATCATATTTGTCAATCAAATCACAGACTAATCTTATTGTCTTTGTACTAGCATTTTCATATAAAAATCTATTGGAATCAGATATTATTCCAATCATAATATACTCTGAAGCCTCCTTATTTAAACCTAATTTAGTATTTAAAGACAAATCAGCAATCATTTCACTAGCGCTTGAATAAGAATCATCTATCCACTCTATTTCACAAAATTTTTCATCAAAAGGATGATGATCTATTTTAATTGTTTTTCCATATTTCTCAAAGTTTTCAATATCAATTCTTCTTATAATTGGAGTATCAAGTACAATTAATAAAGCATTTGAATAATCAAAATTTTCATCTATATAATCAGTTTTGCCTATAGATTTAAACTTAGAAGATCTACTCCCCGCAGCATATACTTTCTTTTTTGGAAAAGCATTTAATATAATTGATTTTAATGCAAATTGAGCTCCTAAAGCATCCGGATCAGCTCCAATATGTCTTGCAATTACAATATTATTAAAGCTCTTTATTTCTTTGTATATTTCTTTATACATATTACCTCTCTAACTAATCAATTCATAAGTTTCTCTTGCAATCATAAGTTCTTCATTAGTAGGAATAACATAACATAATACATCAGAATTATCATTAGATATTTTTTGAATTTTTCCCCTAACATTGTTTTGCTCTTTATCAACAAAAATATTTAAGCAATTTAACTTATTGATTATCTCCTCTCTTACCATAGAAGAGTTCTCTCCTATTCCTGCTGAAAAAACAATAACATCTGGTTTATTTAATAATACGTAATAATAAGACACAAATGATACAACTCTATTAACAAAAATATCTTGAGCCAATCTGCATCGATCATTTCCAGCTGCTATTCCATCTTCTATTTCTCTAGAATCACCACTTATTCCACTTATTCCTAAAAATCCACTTTTTTTATTTAAATCATTAGTAACTTCATCTATTGATTTATTAGTATTTTTCATAATATAAGATAATATTGAAGGATCAATATCTCCACATCTTGTTCCCATTGCTATTCCACCCAAAGGAGTAAATCCCATAGAAGTAGCAACAACATTTCCTTTATCAATTGCGGCAATACTTGAACCACTGCCCAAATGACAAGTAATCACTTTTAAATCTTTATCTAATAACTTCTTTATAGTACTATATAAATATTTATGACTTGTTCCATGAAATCCATATCGTCTAACATTATATTTTTCAAACCATTCATATGGTGTCGAATATACATATTGATCCTTTTTCATTGTTTGGTGAAAAGATGTATCAAAAACCGCTACATTCTTAATATTAGGTAATAATTTGATTGCTTCACTTATACCCATTAAATTTGCAGAATTATGAAGTGGAGCCAAAGGTATATATGATTCAACATCTTTTATTACCTCTTCATTTATAATTACACTCTTTGTATATTTACTTCCACCTTGAACTACTCTATGGCCTATTCCTTCTATTTCATCATAATTAGATATTATTTTTAAATTAATTAATTCATTTAAAAAAATACTAGTTGCAATCTTATGATTTTCTAATTCAATTTCTTTTTTAATTTTTTCTCCATTTATTTTAAATGAATAAAAACTATTAGGTTCTCCAATTTTTTCAAAATTAGCCGAAACTAATACTTCTTCTTTAGGCATTTCAAACAATTGAAACTTTATTGTTGAGCTACCTGCATTAATACATAATATTTTCATAAGTCCTCCATAAATATTATACCATATTTTATAGTATATCTTTATATGTATTAGCTTTTGTAATAGGTATCGTAATAACATTAGATATACATTCTATTATTAACTTTTCATAATCAATTCTCATTTCATATTCTACACATTTTTCCAAACTAGGATTAAGTATAGGATGAACTGGCACAAAAATGGTACAACAATCTTCATAAGGAAGAATACTTGTATCATATGTATTAATTTTTTTAGCAATATTTATTATTTCGGTTTTATCCATACAAGCTAAAGGCCTAATAATAGGCATTTTAGTCACTTCATTTATAACATATATATTAGAAATGGTTTGGCTAGAAACTTGACCAATGCTTTCTCCATTAATAATTAATTTTAAGTCGTACTTCTTAGCAAGCAATTCACTGATTCTATACATCATTCTTCTCATAATAGTTATAACATAACTATTATCTACTTTTTTATATATTTCTTCTTGTAATTTTGTAAAAGGTATTATATATAAATTAATATCATATGAATAAGCATTTAATATCTTACATAATTTAATAACTTTATTTCTTGCTTCTAAACTTGTATGTGGTAATGATTCAAAATATATTGCATCTATCGATATACCTCTTTTTATAGATAAATAAGCCGCTACAGGAGAATCAATGCCCCCACTCAACATAAGTAATGCTCTTCCATTACTTCCTACTGGATAACCTCCCAAACCTTTATATTCATTTAAATATATATAAGTATTAAAAGAGTCTCTTATTTCAATATTTATTGTTAATTCCGGATTATGAATATCTACTTTTTTATTATACATATCTATTACATTGCTTCCAACAATTTTAGATACTTCCATTGAAGTATACTTAAATCCCTTATTTATCCTCTTGGTTTCAACTTTAAAAGTATTGAATTCCAATTCCTTAATTATCTCTATAACTGAATTAGAAATATCTAATAAATAAGTATTGACAACATAAGATAAAGAAATTCCAATTATTCCAGGAATTTCAATTAATTTTTCTATTATTAATTTTTCATTTTGATTGAAAGCAACATCTATATACATTCTAGATTTATATTTTATAATTTTCATTTTATACTCATCCAATGATTTTGAAACATTAGACTCTAATTTATCTAGAAAATAATTAATATTGTCTTTCTTTGTAGATAATTCTGCATATCTAATCATAATAACTTTTTTCATAATTAATCAACTCGTTATAATTATATCATTATAAACCAATAAAAAAAAGAGATTTCTCTCTTTAATTAAGCTGCTTTTTGTTTAGAATCATTATTAATTACACCTTGCAAATTATCAAGAACATATATTAATTTATGTTCTGCTTGTTCGGCTCTATTTTTATATTCATCAACCCTACTAGCCGCATCAGTTAAATCATTAACTTTATTCTCCATTATTGTTAATTTACTTTTTAATAAAGAATTTTCTTGACTATGACGATCATTAACTTCAACTAATTCACTTTTTAATGAAACCAATTCGCCAGATAATTTTCCATTATTTAATTCTAATTCACTTAATTTACTGTTTAATGAATTAGCTTTTTCTGTCTCTTTTAAAAGTCTTTCTCGTAAAGTTTCGTTTTCATTAACAGCATTGTCTCTTTCGCTTTTCATTTTCGCAACATCTTCAATCATAGATTTTATATTATCGTTAGAAGTTGGTCCAATTGCAGAAACATTATCCATCTCTTTTGGTTTTTCCACTTCAACGCTTTCTTCAGGTTTTATTTGTTCTTCCATTGCAACAACAACAATCGGTTCTTGAACTGGAGTTGTTTCTTCCATCGCAGCAGCAACAACCGGCTCTTGAACTGGAGTTGTTTCTTCCTTTGCAGCAGCAACGACTGGTTCTTGAGTTCCCTTGTCAATTGCTTCTTTTGACTTAATAAAATACCCTAAATATACTTGAGGAACACGAACTGTTCTATTTTTACTTGTTTCTACTACATATAAATCCTTTTTAATTGGTTCTTGAATTGGTGTTTCAACTTGCATAGCTGGAACTTCAGCTACAGTAGTCATTACTGGTTCTTGAA
>CAZSTI010000001.1:0-29785 GCA_964609995.1 uncultured Muribaculaceae bacterium | reverse complement strand
GTTTCAACTTGCATAGCTGGAACTTCAGCTACAGTAGTCATTACTGGTTCTTGAACTGGTATTTCAGTTACCAAAGGTTCTTGAACCGGTGTTACAAAATTCACAACAGGAATTTCTTGTTCTATAGCTGCAGTAGTAAGTGTTTGTTCTTGAGTTGGTAATGCAATGGTTTGTATTTCTGGAGTTTCAACTTTTTTCTCAACTATTAAATCAAGATTTGTTAAATAATTTTTTAATAAACCTCTCATTGCATTCATTCTTGATAATATTGATCTTGAAGTTGATAAAACAGCCTTTTCAAAAGAACTAGTTCTACCACTAATATCAATATAACTTACTCCTTCAATTACTAATGTTCCTCCCATTTTATGTTCCTCCTTTTATATTAATTATTCGTTTCTTCTTGGCCAGCTTTTGCCATTTGTTTCATTACATCCTTAACTTGAACCCATTCTTCATCAGATTCTATTACTTCAAAAGAATATGTCCCGTCTTTTTCTACTAAAATAGATGCATAAATTCTAACCATATCGTTTTCATCGGGTTCATTTAATGTATATAGGATATAATCCTTACCAGTTGATTTCATATTAAAAACAGTTAATACTTCTGCTTCTTTCTCAGTACCATCTTCTGCTAAAACTATTATTGTTTGTTTTTCTTCCATAATCGTTCACCTCTTTATTCTTTATTGATTTAATTATATCATAATTAATTATTATTTGTATACCTTTTTTATAATAAAATACTTACAATTATAAGCACAGTTGTTTTTTATATACTTATCTACATCCTTAATGTTGTTTATATTATTTGCTTTTTTATTATTTGAATCATAAAAACCTTTAAGTCTCATTTTTCCATAAGCCCAATCTCCAATTATATAATCAAAATCATAAAAATAATCCGTATATTTTAATTTTAATTCTTCTAAATTAAATCCTTCTTTTTCATTTTTTTCTAATTCGTACTCATTGTTTTCTAATACTATTTTCATATTAATACTCCTTTGTATATGCGCTGTTTCTATTTTTATATCCAGTGAGGCTTGATGATGACGACCAAGTCATATATCCTCCATTTAATTTAGCGTCAAATAATGCTCTAATTTGTTGTTCTATTTCACTAGAATTATATTTATATCCTTGCATTGGGTTTTGTGCTAAAATCCATGTTCTTACTATTGCCGGTGTTGGTATTTCTTGTTGTCTATTATATGCTTCCTTTGACCAATTATACATCAAATCATAAGGTTTTTCCCAAGGAATAGGTATTCCATAAGAATTTAATGCAAAATGATCTGGGTAAGGCATTCCGCTTATTACATCAACTACATTTGATATTGCGGGCCAATATTGCCCATAAGCTGTTATATATTTATTAACGGATTCTCCAAAAACATCTGCAGATACATAAGCATTTAACTTATGTATTTCATCACATGCGTACATTAAAAATCTTTGAATAGCTTGAACCTTTTCCTCTTCGTACTCATTTCTAAAATCTAAGCTGTTATTTTTTTCTAATCCCACTATTCTATCTGGAAATCTTACATAATCAAACTGTATTTCATTAAATCCCATTTCCTTAACTGATTCTTTTGCAAGTTCTATATTAAATTCCCATACAAACCTATTAAATGCACTTGGCCAAGTTCCATCATCAAAAGGTTTACCATATCTTTTATCAAATATTCCAACTTCTGGATTGTCTTTAACTAAATAGTTATCTTTAAATGCCGTTATTCTTCCAATAACATAAAAACCATTATCTTTTAATTTTTTTATTGCATTTTTGTAATTATCAAAACTATTTATTCCATATTTATAATTGGTTGGAGACATTCTTTCATATACTTTAGATTTATAAGCAGGGGCTTTATAATCTTTTATATCCACTACAAAAGCATTAATTTTTGTTTTTTTAGCGTACTCAATATATGCATCAATATTTCCAATTACATTTCTTCCACCATTTAAATATAGCGCATAAACTTTTTCTGGCATTACATTATCTTCAAAAATTGGTTTAATAACAGGATAATAATCTAGATTAGCTCCCGAACCTCCAACATTGCTATAAACATCTTTTCTTTTTTGATGTATAGCATAAAATTTATCGGGTTCATAATTCAATAAAGCATCTTCTTCATTTAATACTACATATTTTTTGTATATATAACTTTCAATACCTTCTTTAACAACTTTATAAGCGTTTACTTCACCAGTATCTAATAATTTATCATAACCAATAACATCTAATTTATCCCCTTTATTAGATACTCCATTTATTTTCGAATTATTAATATCTTCATACAGAGTTGCATGTGTTCTAACATATATTTCTTTTTCTTTCACTATTTCTATTCTATCTTTTACTAAATCTTCCTTTAATACTAATACTTTTTTGTTATTATAAGTTATTTCAATATAACTATTTTCATCAACATATTTTTTTTCATTTACAATTATTTTGTAGCCTCTATTTATTTCTTCTGATTTTTCAAGATTTAAATCATATAAATAAGCAGTATTGTCTTTGCTAGAAACATATAAATGAACATATTTTTCTTTAATTACTTCTTTTTTATTTGAAGTTAATATAACAAAAATTATTGATGCAATTATTATTATAATTATTAATATTAATATTATGCTTTTCCACTTTAATTTTCTTATCATATTAACCTCAATTAGAATTTATCATATATTGAGATACCAAATAAAATATTCCTATTAAGATTGCTATTACAATTAAAAAAATTAATGTTATTTTTTTAGAAAAACTTTTTTCACTATTTATATTTGAATTTATATCTTCAAAATCATCTTTATCAAATTGAAAAGTATTTGAATTTGATTTTATATCTAACTTTCTATTGTTTATTGAAGAACTAGTAATTTCTTCATCATCATTGCCTTTTAAATCTCTAAATAAATCTAAAGTCTTTTCTTCAACGTCAGTTATTTTTTCCATCATTTGAGATAAATCTTTTTCTTGAGTGAAAAAATCGGATTCTTTTGAATTAATTGACAAACCTTTTAAAATATCATATTGTGTGTTCGAGATTTTTCTAATTTTTTCAGAATCTTCCTCAAACCCATCTTTCTTTTTTTTAATTAATTCATTTATATCATAATCTTTTGTGTTCGATTCATCTAAATCAACACTTATTTTTTCATTCTTTTTTTCTTCAATTCCAATAATATTACTATAATCTCTTGATTTTTTATATGTTTCTCTACTACTAATCATTTCTTTTATTTTATTTATATCTATTTCATTTACATTATCAATTAAGGTTATATTACTAGTTGGATCTTTCTTATCAACATAGATTTCCTCATATAAAAAACTATTTTTTTCTTCTCTTCTCGGAGCCTCATTATTTTCTTTGTGATATTTTTCCATCCTAGTTTTCATATAATCACCAACCTATTATAATAATAACATATTATTGACATTTTTTAAATAATTAAGGTTGATTTTAATAGCTTAATAAAATATAATTATTTATGGTGGTGATAAAATGTTTTATGTAGAAAAAGAAAAATGTATTGGATGTGGTTCATGTGTAAATATTGCGCCAGAGGTATTCGAATTTGATTCCGATAATCTTGCAATAGCCAAAGAAAATGTTGATAGTGAATTTAAAAATATAGGTATGGAAGCACTAGAAAATTGTCCAACAAACGCAATTGTTTATAAAGAAAAAGAATAATTATTAATTATTCTTTTTTATTTGCCAGTGCATATAATTGTTTAATTTCTTTAGGTTTTAATTTTCTCTTTTTCCCTGATATTAAGCCATCTATTGTTAATAATCCTATTCTAACTCTAGTTAATTTTGTTACCTCAAATCCAATTGATTCAAACATCTTTTTTACTTCGTGATTTTTTCCTTCATGAATAGTAATTTCTACAATAGAATTTTTTTCGTCAGAACTTTTTATTTTAACTCTATCTGGGACACATAGTGCTCCATCAATATTTATTCCTTGTTTTAGAAGCCTAACATGTTCCCCTTTCATAATGGGTTTAACTTTTGCAATATATACTTTTTCTATATTGTTTTTTGGATGAGTCATAATATTTGCAAATTCTCCATCATTTGTAATAATTAACAATCCAGTAGTATCATAATCCAATCTACCAACAGGATATAGTCTGGTATCCGTTTCAAAATAATCCATTACTGTTTTTCTTTTTTTATCATCAGATGTTGTTGTTACAACTCCTCTAGGTTTATTGAACAAATAATATTCCTTATCTTGTTTTTCTAGTTTGTATCCATCAATTATTACTACATCATTACCATCAACTTTAGTTCCTAGTTCTGTAACAACTTTATTGTTTACTAATACCTTACCTTTTATTATTAGTTCTTCAGCTTTTCTTCTAGAACAATATCCGGATTCAGATATATATTTTTGCAATCTTTCCATCTAAAACTCACAATTTCCTGGAGTTCTAGGATAAGGAATAACATCTCTAATATTTTCTACTCCAGTTAAATATATCAACAATCTTTCAAATCCCATTCCAAAACCAGAATGTATTGTACCACCATATCTTCTTAAATTTAAATACCAATCAAGAGATTCATAAGGTATATTTTTTTCCTTCATTATTTTTTTCATTACCTCTAATCTCTCTTCTCTTTGAGAACCTCCCATCAACTCTCCTGCACCGGGTACGAGTAGATCGACAGCTGCTACTGTTTTATTATCATCATTTAATCTCATATAAAAAGCTTTAATATCTTTTGGCCAATTAGTAATAAATACAGGTGATTTAAAATGAACTTCAGTTAAGTATTTTTCATGCTCTGTTGCAATATCCTTACCATATTCAGGTTTGATTTCAAAATCTTTTTTTGAATTAATTAAAATATTAATTGCTTCTTCATGAGTTGCTTTAGCAAAACTACTACTAATTAAAGTATTCAATTTATTTAATAATGTAGTATCTACAAATTTATTTAAAAATTCCATTTCTAAAGGGCAATTATCTAATACATACTTTATTATATATTTTAAGAAATCTTCTTCCATTTTCATTAAACAATTTAAATCGCAAAATGCTATTTCTGGTTCAATCATCCAAAATTCAGAGGCATGTATTTTTGTATTTGATACTTCAGCTCTAAAAGTAGGACCAAAGGTATATATTCTTTTGAATGCATGAGCAAAAGTTTCTCCTTCTAATTGTCCAGTTACACATAAACCAACTTTCTTCCCAAAGAAATCTTTTTCATATTCAACTTTACTAGATGATGCAACCCTATCTAAATCCAAAGTAGTAATTTGAAATAATTCTCCTGCTCCTTCACCATCATTTGAAGTAATTATTGGTGTATGTACATAAATATAATTGTTTTCTTGAAAATATTTATGAATAGCAATTGCAGCAACGCTTCTTATTCTAAATACAGCTTGAAATAGATTTGTTCTAGGTCTTAAATACGCAATTTCTCTTAAAAATTCTCTTGAGTGACTCTTGGGTTGCAAAGGATAATCATCATCACAATCACCCAAAACTTCAAGTTTATCCAATTTTAATTCATACTCTTGCCCTTTAGAAGGTGATTCAATCAAAGTTCCATATGCCCTAATAGCACTTCCTAATTTTACTTTTTGAATATCTTCAAAATTACTAATACTATCATCATATACTAATTGAATGGTTTTAAAACAAGTTCCATCATAAACATCAATGAAACCATATTCTTTTTGTTTTCTATGATTCTTAACCCATCCTTCTATTATTAATTCTTTATCTATAAGTTTTTCAATATATATATCTTTAATATCTTTTAGCATATTCTCCTCCGTTTTTTATATTATATCATTTTTTTGTTCGTTTTTTATTATTTTATTATATAATTATAATGAGGTGAATTATGGAACTAATAAAATACATAATCCTTGGAATAATACAAGGATTTACTGAACCAATACCTGTATCATCAAGTGGTCACTTGTTATTATTTAAAAATATATTTTATATGGATGCCTTAAATGATCTAAACTTTGAAATAATAGTTAATTTTGGAAGTTTGTTAGCAATTGTTTATATTTATAGAAAAGAAATTTTAGAATTATATAAAGGTTTTTTTGATTATATAAAGACAAAAAACAAAAAATATAGAGATGAATTTAATTATGTTTTATTTATTATAATTGCAACCATTCCGGTTGGAATATTAGGATATTTTCTAAAAGATTATATTGAATTATATAATACAACTAAAACAGTAGGAATATCTTTACTTGTTACATCAGCTCTATTATATTTAATAACCAAAACAAATGGTAAAAAAACGGAAAAAGAAATGAACTATAAAGACGCGATATATGTTGGCTTTATGCAAGTATTTGCACTTATTCCTGGAATTAGCAGAAGTGGAATAACTTTATCTGCTGGAATGTTTAGGAATTTAAAAAAAGAAGTTGCATTAAAATATAGTTTTATGCTTTATATTCCTATTAGTATTGCAACAATGATTTTAGGAATGAGTGATTTTATTAATAGCTCATCATTTAATGATTTATGGTTATCATACTTACTTGGAATGATTGCATCTACTATTGTTACATATTTTACATTTAAATGGTTTAGAAATGTTTTATTAAAAGATAAAATTAAATACTTTGTAATATATTGCTTTATAGCGGGATTAATTGCTTTATTAGTATTATAAAAAAAATTAACAAATTGTTAATTTTTTTCTTCATTATTTTCTATTTTATTTATTTCAACTCTATTAATAGATTCAAATTTACTTGATATTTTTTCAGTTGTAACATGAACATCTTTAACATCTCTTGAAACCTTATCAATACTCTTTGAAAGATCATCCCATCTTTCTCTATATCTTCCAAATTCTAAACTTAATGCATTTAATTCTTTTTGAATAATTAAAGTATATTTATCCCTTTCAATATTATGTATTACTGTTTGAACTACAGTAAGCATAGACATCAATGTTGTAGGAGATGTTATCCATATTCTTTTCTTATATGCATAGTCAACTATATCTTGATGATATGCATATAGCTCTGCGAATAATGCTTCAGCTGGTAGAAACATAAAAGCCTGGTCGGAGGTAACATTTGTGATTATATATTTACTTGCAATATCATCTATATGTTTTTTTACATCTATCTTAAATTTTTTTTCATAATTATCTCTTTCAATTTTACTAATATTTTTATCTACCATATTTTGATAATTCTCTAAAGGAAATTTTGAATCGATTGCAATAACTCCTAATGGCTCAGGAGCATATATTACAGCATCAGCTAAAGTACCATTTTCAAACTTATGTTGCAATTCATAAATCTTTAAATTATTCTCTCCAAATATACTTGATAAAATATGTTTTAGAGTTACTTCACCAAAAGTACCTCTACTCTTTTTATCAGTTAATATTCCTTGTAAAGATACTATATCAGTAGATAATGAATCTATTTTCTTTTGTGCTTCATCAATCTTAGTTAACCTTTCTACAATTGAAGTAAATGTTTTATTTGTTTTTTCAAAATTTAAATCTAATCTTTCAGTTACTTTATTATTTATAAGATTTAATCTTTCTTCTATTTTTCTATTTAATCCTTCAAAATCTTGAAATAAAGTTCTTGTAAAATCACTTTTAAAATCCCCAATTTCTTTTGTAATATTTGTCTCTAGCTTACCTAATCTTTCAGTAATATTTCCTTCACTAATATTTTTAAATAAAGATATAGTAACCAATATTACTAATAAAACTAATAATCCAATAATTATATATTCCATATTAATTCTCCTTAATTTTATTTTTTAACAATAAAGATACTAAATATGTTAATAATACTATTAAACACATTTGTATTAATTTCCATACATCCCCACTACTAGTAATTACTGTTTTTCCTACATAACTCCAAAAAAATATTATAGATGGTTTTGATATTAATACAGCCGGTATAAATTTCTTTGGACTCATATTAGATAAACCCGATGAAATGTTAATTGCAAATGCTGGAGTAAATGGTAAGGCCATTAGTACAACTAATGCAGGAAATGATACTTTTTTAATATAAGTAAGGGTATCTCTAACTTTACTATCGTTTTTTAAGTCTTTATCCCATCTTTGACCGAAACCTTTTTTGAATGAATAATACGATAATAAACAACCCAAACAGGTTGCAAACCAATTTATTATAAATCCTAAAATAGGACCAAAAGCAATAGCATTAAAAGATAAGAATACAGCTAACGGTAAAATTGGAAATACTGATTCTAATATTATAATAAATACTCCAAATAAAGGCCCCAATTCTTTTAAATTGTTTATAAAAAAATCTACTATTTGATCAAATAATTCTTGCATATTTCTCCTAATTAGCTATAACATAAGGATTTGCTTGCGAACCAGTTCCTCCAGTTATTATTACATTTTTTCTTAAAGTTACAACTGGTCTTACACCTAAACTTGATGATGCTGCCACATTATATATAGTTCCTGATACACTTAATCCATGATTTACCCAAGAATAAGTACCTGTTGCTGTTAAAGTCCTTGTACTTTGATTAGTATATATATAATTTTGATTTCTACATTGATATTGACCTCTTGCAGTACAAGTTGATTCTGTAGAAGAATTTAAGTATTCCTCAGGATATAAAAGTCTAATATACTTATCCTTCAAAGGATATACTGGTTTTCCACCAGTTTTTCCAATAACATCACAAGAATCTTTAACATATGAACTTGTAGCATAATCTGCTCTATTTAAACCAATTATTGTTTCATATTTATTTAGACAGATATCGATTTTTTCTAACATTTTACTATAAGTTAATATATTTGTTTTTTCATATCCTGTATCTCCAAATAATCTATTATACATAAAACTAAATTGTCTATATTCTGAAGAATGTGCAGGAAGAGGAGAATTTTCAAGCAAATCAGAATAGCCATAATTTGTTGTAGGCTGTCCATAATAAATACTTGCTGGAGTATTGTGTACATTATCAAATACAGATGAAAAAGCAGATCTATCTCTTACTATAGTAATTGTTTCATCATCATTAATACTTACAATTCTATAACAAGAATTAGTTGAAGATGCGCAATTAGTATCACTCCTATCCCAAGGTACTATTAAATAATTATTAGGTTGAGTTCCACTATTTGTATCAGTTAAATAACCATCAGAAGTTGCTAAACCAACAGGATTAGTTTTAGTTATGCCTCCTCTAAAAATATACATATTATTCCATTTATACAAACCATTTCCTGCATATTTGTTTATAGATATATCTTTTCCGGCTACAGTTGCTAATAGAGTGTTTCTCAAATATGTAGGACTTGATGCAGTATTAACTAATTTATAAATTAATGCATCATTATTTGCAGTGTCTATCTTAGAATAAACATAACCTTGAATAGGGTTTTCAGTTATAGGATCTTTAATAGGACATTTTAAATAATTTTTGCATAAAGTAGTTAATAGCATTGGTTCAGCTAATCCAATTTCATAATCTGATGCATATATTTCGGCAGCTGTTGTAACCATATTTATTACTTCTTCTTTAGATTGCTCTTTAGAAGAATCAAGCAAATCTGAAATTGAAGGAATAGAAATAACTACAATAATAGATACTAAAACAAGAACTACTAATATTTCAATTAATGTAAATCCTTTTTTATTCATATTATCTCCTATTCTTCATATCTATATGATAATTCATTATTAGCATTCAAATAACTTGTAACATAACCATCCATAGCCACATTATTTATTGGATCCATTATAGGGCATGTAAGATATGAATTTTGACATAAAGTTTCTACAGTAACATTAGATCCTAAAGTTAAATTATTATTTACAAAATAAAGTTTGCCAGAATTAATTATTAATTCTACTAACTTATCTTTTTCTTTAATATTATTATCATCTCTCGTAGAAATAAAACTTGGAATTGCAATTGCTAAGATTATGCCAAGCAAAGCTATTATGGAAATTACTTCTATCATTGTAAAACCTTTATTATTCATATAATCACCTACTATGTATTATTATATAATTAATAAATGATAAAATCAAACAATAAATAAAAAGAATAATGAAATATCATTATTCTTTATCTGAAAAGAAATCGTCAAAAAATTGATCATCACTGTTGTCTTCTTCTTTAATTGATTTAATAACCTCATCAATATTGGTATTTATTTTTAATTCCTCTGTAATTGGTTCTTCTTTAACTATTAATTCTTCCTCTTTTGGTTGTTCTTTTACAAACAATTCTTCTTCTTTTGATTCTTCTTTAATAATCAATTCTTCTTCTTTTGGTTCTTCTTTAATTATTAATTCTTCGCTGTTTAGAACATTCTTTATGGATTCATTCTTGGTATCTTGTTCATTTTTTTCTTGTTCTTCCTCAGATTCTAATTCCGCTATTTTAGCATCTATTTTCTTAATCAATTCATCTATATCAAAAGAAGAATTATCTTGTTCATTTGTATTTATACCATGAACCGGAGGTCTCTCTCCTAGATAAGGATTGTTTTTAAATATATCTTCTGGCATTTTATCTCTAATTCCAAAATCCATTGGTCTAGGAGCCTTATACATATCTTGTGCTCCCATCATTTTCTTTTGTCTTGCTTCATCAACAAAATCTTTTAAATTAAAATAATCAATTTCCCTTTTTACTCTTTCAGGAAATTTTCCTTCCGGATAATTTGGCATATTCCAATTTATTTCTGAAGCAAACTTTAAAGAAGTCTTAAAAGGAGAATTTCTATGTTTTAATATAATAGCGTCTTTAAATTTTAATCTTTGAAGTTCTGCAACGGTAATTAAAGGTCTAACCTCTTCTTTGTCTTTTGTTTTAATCTTTCTTTCTCCTGCCAATTTACTAATTTCTTCCAAAGATTTTAATTCACTACTCAACAAATATATAGTATTAGCGCAGTTTCCTTTTATAGTTTCTGCTTCTTCTGCTCCATATACTTGATTTAATTGCGCAAAATTTTGAATTATTAAATTAAATCTTATTTGTCTAGATCTTGCGGCAGTAATCATAGTAGTTACATCTTTAAGTGCTGGTAAATTTGCAAATTCATCTAGTATAAAATTAGTTCTTACTTTTAATTTTCCATCAGGATTGTTTTGAGCTACATCTATTAAGCTTTCATAACATTGTTTAATAAATATTGTTGCTAAAGCATGGTATGTTTTCTTTTCATCTTGAATAACTAAAAATACTGCAGTCTTTTTTCTACCAATATCCATAATATCAAAATCACTATAAGATAACATTTCAGATAAATTTTCAGCCATAGCAAATATATTTACTTTTTGTCTAAATACAGATATTATTCCTCCTTGAGTTTCATTTGGAGCATTAACAGTACCAGATGCATTAATATATGCAGAATTTTTCTCGTCTTTCGAAGAAAAATATTCTTTCATATAAGTTGAAGAACCCAATCTTTTTTCCCCTACAGTAAGCATTAATATAATTGAATTTAAGTTTATTTGATTAATATCTTTTACATCTTGAAATAATCCTTGAGCTAAACCCGTAAAAAAGTCTGCTGCTGTATTTTGCCAAAAAGGATCATCAGTTTTCTCATCGCTCAATATATTAATTGCTAAGTCTCTTAATAGTTCATTACTTTTGTCACTATTACCAGACTTATATAAATCATAAGGAAGAGTAAGAGGATTCCAAGCGTTTCCTTTTTGAGGTTCTCTAAAATTTATTACAACAATATTATAATTCTTTGCTTTTAAATACTCATAGTTTTTTCTATATATTTCACCTTTAGGGTCAGTAATAATCATGGATTCTCCATTTTTTGCCAATATATTTACTAATGGTTGAACCATACAAGATGTCTTACCAGAACCTGTAGCTCCTACTATTAAAGAGTGTGACTCTCCGTCATCTACCCATAATTCATCCTCTTTTTCTATTAAAGGAATTCCGCCACCCGAATACGATTCATCTGAAGGATTAACACTTTTCATTCCTATTCCATTTTTTATTTCTTTTTCCTTTGCCCACGTTTCATAACCATCACTTTTTTTATCTATTTTTTTAAAACCTAAACCCTTTTCTCTTTCATAAAAATGAGAGGTTACAGAAATTGCAACTAAAACAATTCCCGCAATAAAAAAGGATAAAGTATAAACTATATATTCGGGAAAAAAAGCTTCTATAGGATTAAATCCATAAAATATTGCATATCTTGAAAAGTATGACAAGTTTAAAACACCTATTGCAACAACATATAGGAATAATAATGCTCCAAGAACATATTTAATAATATCTTTTTCTGTAGCTTTAAACTTAAATTTCATAATTCCCCTTATAATCTATATTTATTTGCTCTATAAATCTTGATACCTACAAATGAAAGTATTGATAAAATTGATAATCCTATTATAATCCATAAATATGATTTTGTCTTTACTTTTGTTTCATATTCTTCAACAACATTTTTTCCGTTTTTGCGAAAAATTATTTCTATATTTCTAGATTCTTTCATTGGAGAGTGATACCAATAATAGCTGTTTGTAGTTTCATCAAATTTAGAAGCATTGTGTTTTATTACTTCAAAAGGTACTGAAACACCAATAGTATAACTTATTATCTCACCATCTCCAAATATTTCATTCTCAATTGAAGAAGCAGTTAAGGAACATATTGACTCATTGCATTTTGTTATAAAGCTTTCATATTTACCTTCTAAAAAAACAGGAGTACTGAAATTAGAAAAAGAACCGGTTTTTTTCAATGTATAATTTATGTTATTACCTACAGTATTATCAATAATTTGATAGTTATATTTTTCTGCATCTTTTTTTATGTTGGATTTCAACTCGTTAAAATCTTCTTCTGTCATTACAGCAGAAGGCCCTTCAAAAGAAATATTGTCATATCGAAAATTAATATTTTCAGTTATATTTAAACTCTCATCTATTTTTAAATCATAGTAAACAGTACATCCGGATAATATAAACATACAAAATACAATAACAAATAACTTCTTCATTTTTTCACCTACTTATAAGTCGCAAAAGAATTTAATTCTTTCCAGTAAGTATCTGATGCTCTTTTAGCGTCTACTCTTACTCCATTATCTCCGGAATGAATTATATATAAATCGTCCCCCGCATCTCTTATTCCATTTTGATTTTTATCTTCAAATCCCATATAAATCATAACATGTCTAGAATTTCCCGAGTAATTATATGCATCCCCTGCTTTTCCTGGAGAAGAATTACATAAAATATCTCCTGGAGTCAACAAAGGAAGAACACTATCACCAAAATTTTTGAACTCAGGAATGTTTTCAAATTGAAAAGATCTTGTATACTCGGTTTCCGAGTTGCAAACAGCTCCCATTACTGGGAAAGTCTTGTTATCAAAAACTTGAAATGTTTGATTTAATACCCAATTAACAAAACCATCACAATCTAAACCCGCTACCCCGGCATTAAATGTTCCACCAGTATCATCGTAAGATACAAATAGTAATCTTTCATCATAGGATTTTGCTAATCTAGCATAATTTTCTTCCATCTGATTTGCATAATATGGAACCCCATTAAAAGTATAAGGATGTAGTTCGCCCCATCTTGGATTAAATCCCTCCTTATACCAAGATCTTGCCCCAGGAGAACATCTAATTGCAGCGTAACTATATTTAAAAGCATGTTGTCCAATCATACCCGCATCAGGTCCACTTTTTTTAATATCAATACATTCGGGATCACTTTCTATATCACAAGCTCCACAATATCTTACTTTACCCAATAAAGAAGATGCATATGCTAAAACTCTTTTCCCAGCATAAGTAGGAGCATGATCTGTATACCATTTTGCTTTAGAATAATACTTCTTTAAATTTGATTTGCATTTACCCACGTCTTCATAAGCTATACAGTCCGCCCATCCAGGAATTTCAATTATTAAACATTCTTTTAAATAATTATCAATATTTGATGACAAATCATCTCTATAACTTAAATATTTTCTCAATATTTGATTTACATAATTAATATCGTTTTCATACTTATTATTTAAATCACTTGCAGGAATATGAGAATATAGAGCTTTTAAAACAATTTCAATTCCTTGATCAATTGAAATATTATTTCCATTTAAGGTTGGTCCATTCTCATTATCAATAGTTGTCATAATTTCATTAATTTGAGGGTTATTCATTTCTGTATACTTAAATATTGCATCAATTAATTCATAATTATTTGCACTTAATATATCGAACATATCTTTTGAACTTTTAAATTCAAATTGTGAAAACAAACTAAGGGGGATAAGATTAAATCCTACCTTAACATTATCGTATGCCGATTTATCCATTTCTCCAATAGCTTCTACCAAAGATTTTCTTCCAAAATAATTATAATTTATATCAGCAAAAGATGACATCCCATATTCTGTTGAAATTGTCATTGAATCAAAATTAATCTTTTCAGCATATTTGCTATAAGCACTTTTTTTATTGTCAAATATTGATCTAAAATAATTAATATCAAAGTCTATTTTCATTAATCCAAAACCACCATACTTTGAATTCTCATAATCTGCTATAGCTCTCATTAAATTAAAGCTTTTTTTAGATTTAAATGAATAAAAAGCTAATCCACCATTTAAAGTACAACTTCCTACAGGATTTTTTTCAGTTGATTCACATATATGATCATAATTTTCGGCTCCAGTAAACAAATTTTCAGGATTAATAAATTCCTTTTTTCCTCCAACTATTTGGTATAAACCAAAATGCAAGTGAGTCCCCGTTGACCTTCCTGTAGTTCCCATTATTCCGATTGGATCTCCCATAGCAACTTGGGTTCCAACAGAAACCATTGGAAGTTCTTTAAAATGATGATAAGTACTATAATATGTTTGTTCACCTATTGTATGTTGGATGGTTACGGTATTTCCAGCCACTTCTTGAAAACCAGAAACAGTAACAATTCCATCATAAACAGCATAAATTGTTTTATCTTGTTTAGCTACAACATCAATTCCATTATGAAATTTATAAGGTTCTTCAGCTCTTTCACTTTCAAAAGGATTTATTCTTAACCCAAATTTTGATGTAATAGAAAATGCTCCCTCAATTGGTCTTCTAAAGAAAGATAAAATTTCACCAGGTATTCCACCAGGAACAATACATTCATCTATTTCATCTTCTTCGTCATATAAATGTCTCCATACTTCATAGTATGCTAAAATATCCTCAATTATAGGTTCTACATCTTTTATTTCTTCGTATAATTCGGGGAACAATAAAGCCACTAGATTTTCTCCTGTTGGGTCTATTTCAGAATTTTTCAATCTAAACGCATAACCTTCCTCATCGTACTCTGTAGAATAGTAATATAAAAATCTATCCTCCTCCGGAATAGACTCATCTTCTTCTAAATCTGCACAAGATCTTCCTTCTTTACTTTCATCTATTTTTAAAACATATTCGGAAGAAATAAAAACTGTATTATAATTAATAGTTCCATCTTCTCCTGTTTTAGGATCGCATCTATATTTTGCAACTTTATGAGATTCCAAATGATTAAATACTTCCTCAACATACTTTTGTCTTAAACTTAGTTTTTCATCATTTATTTCGCTTACTAAAATAGTTTTCCCATTATCCAAAACTATTGGAACCTTGTTTTCTTGTAATTCTTCCTCAGCACCATCAAAATATAGTGTTGCCGCAACTAAAGGAATATTCGTTACTCCATATCTTGCTTTAAATTCATTGCTTTTATCTATTATAATATCAAATAAAGCTTGCTCATTAGTTGCAAATTTACCATACAAAAGGAGATTTTTTGTTTTCTCAGAAAAAGTCTGTGCAAAATTTGCTGTTGCAACAGCTGCAGTATTAACTCCTCCAACAATTAAGGAAATTCCTTCAACCATTTTCATCATTGCACCAGCTAGTAAAACGATAGTTAGAACAAACGCTATTGCACCAGATGCAACCATTAATATTTTCTTTTTATTTTTTTTAAATAATTTATTGAAAAATGATTCGTTAGCAGTCCCTTCAACTTCCATATCTTCCGTATCATTAAACTTATCACCAAAAGAACCCTGATTTGACTCAGGATTGCTTTTGCTAGAATCTTCATTTTTAGGACCTAATGGATTGCTTAGTGAATTATTTCCAGATTTCTTATTAAAAGGATTTCCTGGCATTTTTGCATTAGCCATTTTTTTAGCCGCCAAATCAGATAATCCAGGTGGCACCCCCATTGATTGCAAAGCTTTAGCTCCTATTTTTGTTGCTATTTCTTTTTTTATATTATTGTTTTTTTTGGGTTCGCTGCTTTTATTTTCTTGCGATTCATTCATAAATCATCACCACCTATTTGTACTAGTTAGTAACCGCCTCCGCTACCAAATGAATCCAATTCTTCTTGAGTAACTTCTACTGATATTCTCATTCTTCTATTTCCACATACAAATAAAGCTTCTCCTTGACTATATCTTTTAATACTTTCTCTCTCATTATCATTTAAATCTATTAATAAAGATAAATCTTCAACCGCTTGTTTTTTCAATCCCATAACAATATAGTATGAAGCGTTATCAAAAATTGCCTTACCTTGTGTTATTACTGCTTGTCCTGAAAAATCACTTGGTTGTTGAGTAATAATTATAGTACCTGTATTATATTTTCTTGCTCTTCTTTGTACTTGAGCTAAAAATTCTGCTCCAAGTTCATTATTTGCCGCTAACAATACATGAGCTTCATCTACTGATAAAATAGTGTTTACTGATTTATCCAAGCATAAACCCCATGCATATTTTAATATATTAAAAAATAATGCATTCTTAATGTTTGTTTCGGCATTCATTAATTCTTTTATATTAAATACTATAAAATGGGTATTACCTTCAATTGTAGTATGACCATCAAAGTAAAATTTCAACTCTCTAGTTAATGGCCTAATCTTTATTTCAAGTTTTTCCATTATGTCTCTTTCGTGAGTTTTATCTATATATTGTGATAATCTTCCTTTAATTGTGGCATAAACATCAGAGAATGTTGGATACATACTTGAAGTTAATGATGTAAAATCAGTATCAAAATCTATTCCGAATCTTTTGTAAGTATCTTGAACTACTTCAATAAATAAAGTTAATATATCTTCAGTTATACTAGGATCGTAATACTTCATAAATGCTTTTAAGAACTGTAATGATTTAGTTAATACTGTATAACCCAATCCTTCTTTAAGCTCATCTTCATCAGCATCTAATATTATTTCTAGTGGATTTACCATTCCAAATTCTCCACCTTTTCCTAAATCAACGAAATTTCCTCCATATAATTTTGTCATTTCCGAAATTTCACCTTCAGGATCTATAGCAACGATTTGATAATCATTTCTAATATGACCTCTTAAGACTAATTTAGCAGTTGTACTTTTTCCACTTCCAGATGTTCCTAAAATAATTAAATTAGCGTTATTTCTATTGTTTTCTTTTTTTATTTGATATAAAAACTGATTAAACAATATTACACCACCAGAGAAATCCACTCCTAATAAAGTTGATAATCCTTCATCTTTAACACTATCAAATATAAAAGGATACATAGCTGAAATAGTAGGACTTGCTATTGGAGTACCCACTCTTTTTTCAACTTCTTGTTTAGGAAATATAGGTAACATAGATTTAAATACTTTTTCTTGATCAAATCTTAAAGAAAGAGCCTTCATATCAGCAGCTTCCAAATAATTTTTTGTATTTATTTTTCTTAAATCTAATTCTTCTTTGGTGTCTGCCACAATCATCAAATGCATTTGAAAATCAAATATTTTTGATTGTGATGCAGCTATTTGACTTGTAAAATATTCTAATGACTCCAAATCTTGTCTAAATCTTTCTTTTAAAGTTTGATCTTTTTCTTCTATATATTTTTGTTTTAAATCTGCTATTTGCTTGTTTAACATCTTAGATAAACTTGAAAAAGGTACCGGAATATGTTTAATTACTATTTTTACTCCTGGTAAACTTGAAATTGAAGATAAAAAACCAATTTGGATTACTTTTGGATATGATATTACTGTTAATATGGTTGCATATTTATCACTTATTACAAACTCACTAGATTTAAATTCCAAATCCTTTGGAGCTATTTCTGCTTTTATATTCATATAGACATCACCGTCCTAAACTCAGTTTTTGTTCCTCCATTTAAAAAGTTATCTAATATTACTCTTAAATCTTCATTTGTTGTTTGAGATGAGTTAATTTCACAATTTGCTAAATTATTTATTAATGATCTTATTTTCTTTTGAATTAATTCTGGATTTTTTTCTTTAAACAAAAGATAATACTCTGTATCTACTACATTATTATTGATAAAATATTCTCCTTTTTGCATATCTTCCACTATCATTTTTCTTATTTGAGGTTTTGTCACATCATTATATAACAATTGAAGATGACTTAAATAAAGAGTAATATCTACAGGTCTATCTGCAATAATTATCCAAAACTCATAATCAATACTATTATAAAAAGTTCTTAAATTTTCAATTATTCTTGCTTGAGAATCTTCATCCAATATAAATATGTTTTTTGGACTTATTTTTACTCCAGTTACTTTTTCATCATTATCTAAAATAATTGTTCCATTATTTATTGTTTTTATTGGAACAAATACTTCAGTACTTCTATTTTGATTGTTCTTTTGTGAATTCATAAAATCCCCATCCTCTCCATAAATATTTTCTTTGATTTGTAAAGAATCTATACATTGATATTATAAACGATATTACATTATGATAATTTGGTATTGGCATTACTAACAAAGCCGAAAACAATGCAGGTAACAATACTATTATTGTAGTCAATATGGAATCAGTTCCAATTATTAATAGTAGTATGAACGATCCCATCAATCCAAAACCAAATATTACTAAATCTATTGGGGTAAACATGTTAAATATAAGCTGTCCTTTTTTCGTATTTGCAGGTATCAAATATAACCCTTTCACTAGTTAATCCCTCCTTATTATTTTAAAGCCTTTCCTTGTTTTATTCTAGCATCTAAAGCAGCATCCGTTGAGAAGTTTGGATCTTTCATAAGTGATTCAAGTTGAGAAGAAATACCCTTAATTTTTCCATCCAAATCTCCTATTTCATAACTAATATCAATTGAATCTGCCAACTTAGAATCGTATGCTCCTCTCTTACCAGATATCGTACTTGAAATGCTTGAAATCTGTGCATCTAAAGCAGCTACGGCAGCAATATCTCCTCTAGCATTAGCAACTTCTCTTTCAGATTGAGTTCTTGATAAATTGTCTTCTAATAACGCCAACTCACCTTGAAGTCTTGATAATGAATTTTGATTAACCGTTTGACGGGTTCCTGCCTCGAGTCTTTTAAACTCTAAATCCAATGCAAAATTCTTTTTATTAGCAATCGTTTTAGAATACATTTGAGAATTTGCATGTTTTTTTCCTTCACTTTCTCTATATTCAGCAGCAAGTGCTGGATTTGTTGCCATTAAACTTGCATATGTAGGGTCTGCCGCAAAATTTGCAGGATTTCCTTCATAAGTAGTAGCTAAATTTGTATATTCTGCTTCTCTTTCAGCAGCTTGAGAATCCATTCTATCAAATCCTTTCTTCTTTTGAACATTTTCATTAATTTGTTTATCTAATTGTCCTCTATGTTGTTTATATGCTAATTTATCAGAAGTATGTCTTGCTTGAAGAACTCCGCCTTTAGCTCCAGCTTGAGCTCCTCCACTTCCTGCTGCTTTCAAATCTCCCATAACTTCTTTTCTTTTTTGGTTAAATTGTCTAAATTTTCCTGGAGTCCAACTTGGATCATCTTGCAATTTCTTTTCATCGTGTTTTTTCATTGCATATCCACCAACCATGCCTGCTGCAGCTGCTCCAACGCCTATTCCTGCACCAACAATTCCACTAATTGCTTTTCCATCTTCACTAGGCTTATATCCCAACAATTCTTCTAAAAATTTAGGGGCTGTTTGCATAAATGCTATTATTGCAAGCATAATAAATATTACTTCAAAAACTCCAATATCTGAGCTTAAACCAGCATCAGCATAATTTTCTAATTTTAAATCCACTATTAAATTAGTCATTAAAAATAAAATTGATAGTCTAATAAATAACGATATATATACTTTTATTGCGGTGCTAGACCATCTTGAAAAAATTCCTTTTGAAGCAGAAGCCGGATCCAAATATGAAATAATTGCTATTGGAGATATTATTTCTATAATTAATAGTTTTATAGATCTTACAGCTATTTCTATGGTCATTTTTATAAAAGATATCAATAACAATACACCAACAATAGTAGATATAATAGACATATAATAAAGCCTATATTCTGTTCCAAATAATCCACCAGTATGATTTGTTATTGCACCCTTATTTGATAAAGCTTTTATTCCAAACACTTTTATTTCGTCTAATGCAGTTGATGTCTCTTCATCTGAATCAACGTCAGGATTTTTCCCAACAAAAATATTAAATACACCCCTTGCTATTACGTCTCCTTCGTTGTCCCCTACTACTACTCCGGTTCCAGTATCTAAAAATATTCTTTTTAATATACCATTATTACCATCGGTTCCTTTTATTACTAAATCTTGAACACCATAAGCAATATCAAATATAGTAGGCATAATTACAACTAAAACGACTGTTACAATTGCATGTGTAAATAATTTGCTTAACCCTTTTTGTTTATCGCTAACCATATCAGGATTAGCAATCATTGTGATTATGGAAAACGCTAATTTAAAAAACATAGCAAGCGCTAAAAATACATAAATATTTCCCGCAACTTTGCTTGCAATGCCTCCAGTATCAAATCCAGAATCAAAAAAGTCACTTAAATCAATCAAATTCATTGCAACCTTATATACTGGTCCGATCAACCCATAAATAATACCATCAATGAATAAAAATAGATTTCTTAATAAATCGCTAATTATTGGTAATCTAAAAGAAAAAACATCTAACAAAGCATTCATATAGCATTATCACCTATCTTCATATATTATATTCTAATTATACCATATTATTAAAAATATAATAAAAAAAAACAATTTATTAAATTGTTTCTTTAAATACAAATTAATCATCTGTTTCGCTATCAGGAACTTGAGTTTGTGGTTCATATGAAGCCGAATCATTCCAACATTCTCTCCATTGATCCCCACCTACTATACCAGTTAGCAATCTTACAACTATTATTAACAAGAATACCCCTACAGCAGCAGCAGCCCTTTTTCCAAGCATAGAAGTTGCAGCTTTAATAGCTTTCTCATCTCCTGAAGAAACCGCTTTAAGTAAGTCAACTGATCCAATTACTAGTAAAACAATAGGAACAGCAATTAAAATTACATTATATGCTATTTTAACATACTTAATTATTTCTTCAAAGTGTTCATTTACACAAGCTAATATCATAGTTTATTGATCTCCTTTCACTATAATTTAATAATACTTTATTACCATTGATTTGTCAATAATCACGATTTGAAATAGCCCACCATTTGTTGTTTATCGTTTTTATTAACTTGTTTAGTAAAACCTAATCTCGCTAATAAACTATCTAAATTTCTACTAAACAACCTATCATTTAAAGGTGGTATACTATAATAAATCTTTGTTTTAGCCTCATATTCAAAGTCTGAAACGTCTCTTGTATCCAACAAACTTTTATTTAATATAATTTTTTTTCCTCCAAGTTTACTAAATATGTCACCTTGTCGCCTTATTAATTTATTTAATTTAATTGTAGATGGTTCTAACAAATATAATACATCATTGCATACACCTTCATCACCACTAATATTTAAATCTACTAATATAATATCGTACATAGGACTTAATCTCACTATTTCGTCAAATAAATCAGCATTTGTAGTTGAATACAAATCTTTATCATTATAATAAATAAAATCTGTTCGATCCACTTCTAATGCAGCTACTTTGTAGTTCAATGTTAACTGTTTTTTAAGCATATATATTAATGATGTTGCGCCAGCATGAGAAGTTAAGTTTTTAAATCCCAATACTTTTACGTTTTTTTCTACTACTTTATTAGTAACCTCTTTAGTCAGGTTATCAATTTGATGAATATGTGCTACATCTTTATATGTATTAGTATGATTCATTAAATATTCTATGCCTTCTTTATTTTTAGTAAAGTTATATATTCCAATTGAAATTAATTTTGACAAAAACAAAGATGATGCTGCTTGTGGTGTATCATCTAATAAGAATATAATTTTACTCATATCCATATTAGATGATAATATTTGTAAATTCTTTAGATCAGAATAATTTTTTATAGCAGTAATATCTAATATCATTTTGTTATAAAAAAAATTGGAAAACATTTTAATTAATTCATTAGCTTCGAATTCTCCATTTATTTTTTTTATTATTTCAATATTTAATGAGTTTAATTTATCATCAAGTATATTTGATACTACAATGTTCATGGTTCACCTTCTATAAATCTTTTAAGTTGAATATTATATTTGTTTCTCCCGTTACGGGTGCGCTTAAAAACTCTCCAATAACTGGCATATTGAAAGACATATAAGTTGTAACCTTATAATATTCGCCTCTTATGGTAACCATTTTTTCAATACAATATCCATGCGATGTATTTAAACAACTTCCTATTGCTTTAGATCTAGTACTATATTGCCCCCCATAATATTTTACTTCAGCCAAATACGCATCTATTTTATCCTTAGCATTTTCATAACCTTCAAATTGTTCGAGCAAACTAATTATCTGATTTTTGTGCCTAAAGGTGATGGCGTAATTGAGACCAATAGCCATAATGCTAATATAAATAGCTATAAATATTAATATCAATTTAAATAGTAGAGTACTTCCTATGGCCTCTTTCAATATTCATCACCTCATTTTAGTTTATCAGTATGTTTTATTAATAACCGGGAGACTTGTCTTCAGTTTGTGGGTCCCAAACTTCTCCTACTTCTTCTTTTTTTTCTCCGAAAAAGAACCAGAAGAACGCAAGTACTGCGCCTATCGCAACTATTGTTATGATAGTTAAAGTTGTTTCACCTGTTGCAGCTTTCATTAAAATCCCTCCTTTCTATCATATATGTTGATTGTATAATATTAATTTAAATAATACAAGTTTAGTTTCCTTATATTTACATTTTTTATATAGCAAAGTTTGTCATCATTGCAAATAATAATACAGCCATAACACCCAAACCTACAACAGTAAGCATTATCATACTCTTGTTTTCCATCTTATCTAATCTTTCTTTATAACGAGTACTTCTTGCTTTATTTTGTAAAGATGAAACGCTTTTTGAAAACAATATTAATTGTTCATGTTTATCATTTTGAGATCCTAAACTAAGTCTATATAACAATCTCATCATTCTTACTGAATCGGAAACGGGATACATTTTAGCAAAATCCATATATGGTTCAACGGTTGAATTACCTGCATTAATCTTCGCAATTAATTCTTTTAATCCTGGTTTAAAAACTTCAGGAGCACTTTCAATGGATCTAGAAATTGCAACCGGAATAGTATAATGTTGCGATAATATTTCTAAACTTTTTAAAAAATATGGTAATTGTAAATCTATCATATGTAAATGTCTTCTATAAAAAGATTTTACTGAAGAATAACCTTGTTTAAATATTAAATAACCTAAAACAAAAGACGCTAATATATTAATAAAATTCATATTATTTAAAAACAAGAATATAAATACAACAATTGTAACAATTCCATTTCTTATTCTTTTACTATATTCAGCATTTACATCAACATCATCACCATATTTTGATTTCAAAAAGAATTCATAATCATCTTCCATCATACCTCTAAAGTATTCTTGATTATCATCTATAAACTTTTTTGAATCTATTAGTCTATGACTTTGAAATATAAATAATACTATTACTCCTATTAAAATAAACTCCATTACTCAGCCCCCACATTCTCATTATAATATTTCTCTCCGCTTAACAAGAAATAACTATTTGTAAGAACTATTAAATGTAATATTAAATTAATTTTTATATCATCCAATAAATCTATGTATGCATCCACTCCCAATAAATATTGAACTAACATTACCATGAAATATAAAGCTACACCCAACTTAAGAAATGATTTTTGGAATGATTTTCTATCTATTCTATCTCTATAAACCGCTTCTACTAAACTATCTATATCTATTAACATAGCATCTAAAGTTTCAGTACTATCTAGTGAACCTTCTTTAGTAATTTGTAAAAATAATTGATGCATATTTTTTATCATATAATAATCATATTTATTGTTCATATAAGAAATTGATTCATCAATAGAACCATTTTCATAAGATAAATCTATCATATGTTTTACATCAGATAATAATGGATCCTCTAGAATTCCAGAAGCATATACTCCTTCTAATGATTTAACAAAAGATTGAGTTACAGAAAATTCCATTATAGTATTTGTTGTATATACTTGAATTTGCTCAAATAAATACTCACTATATAACCTTTTATATCTTAAAAACGCCAAATAAGGAACAACCACCATTGCAAGTATTACGTATATTGTAGAAATAATTATGCTATAAAAATATAAGTAGGAAATTACAGCAGCTCCTCCTCCAAACATAAGCATTTGTGAAATATATTCCTTAGTAGAATATTCTAACCCTAAAGCTTTAACCTTTTCACTTATTTTTTTATATGAATATGGGCTAATTCTTTCATATAAATCTTTTGTTTGTTGAATTATAAATTTATAAGAATTATCTCCCGTACTTTGTCTATAAAACAAAATGAAAAATGCTAATAACAACAATACAACTAGAACCCACATATAACACCTACTTTCTAAAGAATATCTTCTATATTAAAAATATTATTTTGAATGGTAACTCCTTGAGCTGATAAATATCCAATTAAATACTTAGATGGATTGGATAAAAAAACTTGTCCATTCATAGCTTTTCTATATATAGTGTTGTGCTTTGCAACATTGTTTTCATCCACATAAAACTCACACACTTCACATACTTCGCGAATAAATCTCTTTGTTTCTTTATCTTGATAACCTCTAATATGCACCCCTAATTGAACATATCTATGAACTGATTTCAAAAATTGATCAATATCAATATTAGATTCAAGCAAACTATACATACGAGAAGGAATGCTTTCTGCTTTATCAGAGTGAATTGTAGATAAAATATTATGACCTGAAGAAATTGAGTTTCTTACAGCCATAACAGCTTCCGCACTACGAACTTCCGATAATAATATCCATCTAGGATTTTGTCTCATACAGGTAACTAATACTTCAGAATAAGATGCTATATTATTTGTTTTCATAGCAACTATATCTCTTTGAGGGAATATTTTATCTAAGTGTAATTCCAAAGTGTCTTCAATTGTAATTAATTTTTCATTATCTTTAGTATGAGAAGCTAAATACTTTAAAAATTCAGTTTTACCAGAACCAGTTTCTCCACTAATGATAATATTACAATGTCCTTCTACACATCTAATTAAAAAATCATGTATCTCTTCTGTTATATATTTTTCCTCTAATATCTTTTCTTTTTTTAATCTTATCTTTGCTGGAGTTTTACGCATTAACATTGCAATACCGTTTCTTGCAATAGAATCATGAACAAAGTTCAAACGTAACTCTGCACTCTCAGCATCCAAAAATGGATGAGCCATATTAAATGTTTTGCCCATCATATTTGAACATTGGAAAGCAAGTTTTTCTATAATGGCATTAGTTACATCTTGAACTTCAGCTCTATATACTCCTTTAGATAAAGATTTTAGCCATAACTGACCATTATTGGTATATGATACGTCAGTTATATCATCGTCATTTAAAAATCTTGCTAAAGGGCCGAAATCCACATTGTTAAACATGTTGTCCATAAGCTCATCCCCTTTTTATTATTTATTATTGTTCTTCGGTTATTACATCTGGTAATTGATCTTCTGTAATAAGTCCAGTGTTAATTTCAATGAATAATTTTAATTCTTGATTTGATATTACTGGAGTTAAATTTTCTTTATTTCCACTCTTATAAGATTGAGTTGTAGGTACAGGTACTAACTCAGCAGCTATTGTTCTAACATTTTGTAAATACAATGCTTTTCTTAACAATAAATGAATATCTTCGGGAACTGCGAACAACAAAATACTAGGTCTTCTAGTTTGTTCACTATTTTCAAATACATGCTCTCCATTATCATCTTTAACCGCAAGTATCTTAACATTCTCGACCAATTTACCATAAATTACTTTTCCATCTGGATCTAAAGCTTTTAAATAAATATCAATAAAATTATCAGGGAACATTGAATTACCATAAGTTAAATCAACATCTACTGGTAAATTAAATGCAGTAAATCCATCTCTAATATTAATAAATGCAGAATCAGGTAATCTGCTTTCAGTTATAATATTATCTTCATAAAACATACTTCCAAAAGGAATATATGCATTATAATTAGACCATTTTCCTACTATTAAATTAGGATTCTTAATTACTTTCCCTTTAACCATTGCTGGTGGAACTTGTGCGATTCCTATCATATCTTCTGTTATTTTTGTTCTTGGTTGAATAGAAACCTTAGCATAAGGTATATCTACTGGTTGAATAGCTTGATTTACTCTATAATTATATCCGAAAAATATAACAAGTACTCCAAGTACTACTCCCAAAATAGTTACCGTATTCTTATTTTGAAAAAACTTCTTTAATTTAAAACCTAAATTTCCCATCTTTATTCTCCTTCTATACTATTATGTAATAATATTAACATACATATATAAAATTTTCCATATCTTTTTACATTAATTGATAATAATAAAAGAATCAATTAGTATTGATTCTTAATTGTTAATTGTTATTTTTTATTCTTTACTTTTTTTAATATTAGAAATGTAGCTAGTCCGACAAGAACTACAGCACCACCAATTACTAAATATAAATTATTATTATTGTTTGTATCTTCTTTAATAGTATCGAATATTACTTCTTCAGAATCATACATTAGAAAATAAATTTCTTCACCCTTATTTAATGTTTTGTTATATTCTCCTATAATTTTTGCGCTATCCTCAAGTTTTACTGATAACCCATCTATTTCTTTACTAAAGTTTTTGCCGTCCAAACTAAACAATATTTCTTTACCTTCAGTTGTAAAAGGCGCTATTATTATGAAAGTTAATTTCTTTATTTCATAAAAATCATTTCCCATTTTATAAGCATACATTTTATTTTTTGATGCAAAATTATCCATTGTATATTTTATTTTAAAATATTCGACTTCTTTTAATAAAGAATATTTTTCACCAAACACATATCTAAGACCATCTTTGTTAGATTGATCTAAACTATATAGCGAATCCCCCTCAATATTATTAATTTCGTGTTCTACAACGTATTTATAATCCAAACCTTTATAATTAAATGAAAATGAATTATCAATAGTTTTTTCAAAAAAATATGTTTGTGAAGTATCGCCATATATTAATCTGGTTTTATAATTTTCATCAACTTCAAATTTATTATCAATTAAATATGCAACTTCATAATTAGCTTCTTCTATATAATAATTGTCTTTTCTAAATTCTGTTATTTCTTCACCAAAAACAACTAAAGGTAATAATAATATAAATAATAATGTTATTTTTCTTATCATAATAAACCTCTTTCTATATTAACAATATTATATGAAAAAACTCATAAAGTCAATATTATGAGTTTTCTTTATTTTTAAAAACTAATTGTTTAATTATTTCATTATCTTTACCTAATTTTGGAATGGCATATAATGTATTATTTTCATAATCAATATATGGAATACAACTAGCAGGTTTAGGCAATTCTTCATACTGATCAATTATAGGAGATTTACTAAAATCATAAAAACTATAATCTATTTGTTGATTCAAAGGTATTTTTTGATAGAATTCCACAAAATCTCCATAAGTAGAAGAAATTGTTAATAAATAAGTTAAACCAGGTAAGTATTCTTCAACAATATCTGCGCGTATATTAGACATATTTTTATCATAATTAAATACTCCATTAGAATCTTCTATATAAAAATCATCACTAACTCCAAGTTTATTTAAATACTCTTTGTTAAATTCATAATTACCATAACTCGAAATTTTTTCTCCGGTATAAAAATCATAATAGTACAAAGCTTTAGGATCTAAATAATAAAATAGAAATTTGGTTTCTCCCGATTTCATTGGCAAAACATAAAAACCCAATTCTTCTGACTTTTCATTAACTTTCTTTTCTAATATTTCATCCTTAAATATTGGTACAGTAGGATTAATATTAATTTTTCTTTGTGTTATTGTAGGTAAGTATTCCTCAGGAACGATTGTCATATATAAATCATATGCATCTTTAAGAGAAATTTTTGTACTGCGATCTTCTATGCTTTTTTTTATTCTTTCAGACAAATTATATTTATTTAAATCAATTGAAATAAAATTTGCAAGTTCATTTATATCATTAGTTAAAAAAACAAGCTCACTATCTTCCTTTTCATTAAAAAAATTTCTATTAGGAAAAAATTCATCAAAATTCAATATACCTATCAATTTATTTTGATCAAAAAAATCTAAGATTGAAAATCCATCAACTATTAATTTATCAGTAAAATGTGTCATATCTAGATATCTAATCATATCATCTATAGTTTGTTTCTTATCTTGAAAATAATTTTTGTCAATTTCAAATGAATCACCAGTTTTAAGTTGAATTAATGGCCCGCTAGAGGCACGATACTTAATTGGATATTTGTAAGTTATAAATAAAGTATTTTTTTCATTTATTTTTAAACAAAGCCATGTTAAATCATACACAATAAATAATGGATTATTATTATTAACATAACTTTCTACTTCATCTAATGGCATATTTAAAACATTTCTATAAGAAGGAACAGCATCCTTCTCACCCATTTGATTAATCTCCTTAATATTTGATTCCGAAATAGAAGAAGGAATATTAACCCCAGATAAAGCTAATATTCCAGATAAAATATAAGAAATTTTCTTGTTTATTTTCATAATTCGCCCCCCTAAAAAATATAATAAATTATTATAATTTATTATATTTTCTTTGTCAACAAATACTATGAATTATTAATAATTAACTTATTATTTGCTTTAGCAAGAACTTATCTACCTCCTAATGATAAACCACTTGGACATCTTAAATTAGCTGGTTTGAAATCCTTTAAATTTACACAAAATGTATCGGTTTTATTAATTTTACCAAATCCTTCAGGGCATAGAGCTCCAGAAGCTGTAGGAGAAGTGGAGTAAACACATCTATTAGTTCCTACTAAAGTTCCAGAGGAGCAAGCATACTTGCCATCTGTTAGTGCTGTTCTTTTATAGCATTTAGTGCTCGTTACCCAAGGATGAGTGGATGGGCAATCGCCAAATGTAGAACTTGTACTAGTTGCATAACCCGTACAAGTATATGTGTATGTTCTTGTTGGTGTAGATTCACATGCATATCCAGATGTCTTGTTATCTTTACATGCATTCATAGCTTCAGTAGAGCTACTATAAACATAATTACTTGTACTTGTTCCCGAACCTGATATCCTTTTTTGCATATATGCATATCTGCATACTTTATATTCGCTGTCTCCTTCAGACCCCGAATCAACACAAG